>JARKSS010000188.1 GCA_029974175.1 Vicinamibacterales bacterium | reverse complement strand
CGTTGGTGAAGACGTCGAGGTCGGTGTGGTAGTTCGGGTGGGCATCGGTCACCGCGGCCAGGGTCCGCAGGAACTCGCCGGGGTCCATGTCCTGCAGCTCGGTGTGGCGAATCCGGTAGCGAAGACCCGGCCCGAAGAGCGCCAGGAACAGCAACAGCGACTGCACGAGGATCGCCAGGATCGCGATCACCAGGAAGGCGGTCGGTACGGTCACGTCGGCGTACATCGGCATCGCGGCTCAACGCTCCACGGTAGCGGCCGGCTCGATCAGTCGGGCGGCACCGGGCCCCATTCTAAAACGGGCTCAAGGCTCAAGGCTCAGGGCTCAAGGCTCGAGGGCGCAGGGCCTGCCGCGCCGCAGCTGTGCCCGTACGCGGGCTCGACGGCATAGAAGAGTGCGTGGTCCAGCTGGCTCTGTTCGGCGGGCCTGGGGCGGCCTTCCACCCAGTATGGGAGCTGGGTGTCGATGTGTACGCCTGGCCGTTGAGAATGATCCGGCTGCCAAGAACGCCAGGGTTCCCGCCGAACCTCGTGTTCCACAAGGTCGAGGTCACCAGCGCCACGGGTGGCGCGCCCAACCGATCCTCCGCTTCGGTAAACGTCCTTCCGACGATCGGGTTGATGCCGAGCACCGCGAAAAGCCCGGCCGAGGCCATGGCCGCCGCGCAGGCGTTCGGGGTGGCCCTGGCCGGTGAGACTGAAGTTGTCCAGGCGATAGGCGGCCATCTCCTGGAAGGATCGGCTGCGTTGCCGCCAGTCGTCCTCAGCCGTGAGCCTTTGGTCTATACTCCGCCGACATGAGCCTCCAAGCCTGGAACGACTGGCTGAACGGGTACGTCTGGGGCATGCCGATGATCGTGCTGCTGATCGGCACGGGCATCCTGCTGACCGTACTGACCCGCGCCGTGCAGCTGCGCCTGCTGGGCCGCGCGCTCGGCGAGGTGCTCGGCAAGCTGGGGAAGGGGGGCCAGGGCGCTGGAAGCGTCACACCGTTCCAGGCGGTTTCCACCGCGCTGGCCTCGACCGTGGGCGTGGGGAACATCGCGGGGGTGGCCACCGCGATCCATCTCGGCGGCCCGGGAGCCCTCTTCTGGCTGTGGCTGTCGGGGTTCTTCGGGATGTGCACGAAATTCTGCGAGATCGTGCTCGCCCTTCACTATCGCGAACCCGACGCGGCCGGGACGATGAGGGGCGGGGCGATGTTCGTGCTCCGCAAGGGCCTCGGCTTGCCGTGGCTGGGGACCATCTTCGCCGTGCTCGTGCCGCTGGCAGCCTTCGGCATCGGCAACATGGTGCAGGCCAACTCGGTCGCCGACTCGCTCAGGTCGAGCTTCGGCATCGAGCCGTGGCTGACGGGGGTGTCGCTGGTGGTGGTGACGGCGCTCGTCATCCTCGGTGGCATCACGCGCATCGGCGAGGTGACCTCGCTGCTGGTTCCCTTCATGGCGATCGTGTACCTGGGCGGCGGCCTGGTCGTGCTGATCCGCTTCGCCGGCGAGCTGCCGCACGCGCTCGCGCTCGTGTTCGAGGGGGCCTTCACCGGCACCGCGGCGGCCGGCGGCTTCGCCGGCAGCACCGTGATGATGGCGTTGCGCTACGGCGTGGCGCGCGGGCTCTTCTCGAACGAGGCCGGCCTCGGCAGCGCGCCGATGGTGCACGCGGCGGCGCAGACCGATCGCCCGGTGCGCCAGGGACTCTACGGGATCTTCGAAGTGTTCGTGGACACGATCCTCGTGTGCACGATGACCGGCCTGGTCATCCTGCTGACGGGGCAGTGGTCGAGCGGCGAGACCGGCGCGGCGCTGGCCGGCCGCGCCTTCAGCGTGGGCCTGCCGGGCACCTGGGGCAGCCTGGTCGTGACAATCTCGCTCGTGCTGTTCGCCTACTCCACGATCATCGGGTGGAGCTATTACGGCGAGACAGGAATTACCTACGTTCTCGGTGCGCGGGCCGCCCGCCCGTATCGGCTCGTGTGGCTGGTGTTCGTGTTCCTCGGCGCGATTGGTTCGCTGCGCCTCGTCTGGGGCATCGCCGACACGCTGAACGGCCTGATGGCCGTCCCGAACCTCGTTGCCGTGCTGGGGTCCATCCCGCTTGTGCTGCGGCTGCTGCGTGAATTCGACGCGAAGAGACACACGTAGCGGCGGCCCTCGTGGCCGTCGCAGGGGGGTGAACGTATGCCAGAGAAACCCGGGCAGGGCTGCGGCTGCGTTCTGCCTTCATGCCACGGGTGTCCGGCGGCGGTGAGCCGCCGCGCCTTCCTGGCCACCGCCGGCGCCGCCGCGACCGGCGTGCTTGGCCTCGCCGGCTCCCCGCCACCTGTCGAGGGCGCCCGGTCGCCGATGCGCATCCGCATCGTCTACGCGCTGCACGGCGAGACACAGGCCGACCCCGATTGGCCGAACAAGGGCTTCGACTTCCGGCCGGTCATGGCGGGTGTCAACGGCGCGCTCGCGAAGGCGTGCCCCGAGTTCGAGTTCCTGCCGACGCTGGCGACCGGCGAGGAGCAGGCCCGGAAGATTGCCGATGCCGACAAGAACGGCGAGGTGGCCGGCTACCTCGTCTACCAGATGAACTGCTGGAACCGCGTCGTCCAGGCGCTGGCTGCCACCGGGAAGCCGGTCCTCTATGCCGACTTCCAGTTCGGCGGCAGCGGCGGGTTCCTCGTCTACACCGCCGCGCTGCTGCGCGCCCACGCCCCCAACGTCGGGTTCGTGGCCTCTTCGCGGATCGACGACCTGGTGGCGGCGGTGAAGTGCTTTTCGGTCGTCGCGAACGGCGGGACGCCGGCAGCGTTCGCGGCCGCGGTGACACGCACGCGCGTGGAGCGGACCCTTGGGCCGCGGTCGTTCGAGTGCCGGGACGACCGGCTCGACGTGCTGCCCGCCGCGGAGTGCGTTCGGCGCATGAGGACGTCGAGGATCCTGGCGGTGCGCGGGGCGGGCAACCTCCCTTCCGAGCTGGCCGGGATCCAGGTCGTCCACGTGCCCTTCTCCGAGCTGAACGACGCCTGGAAGGCGGCCGATCGCGACAGGTCGCGAGAGGTGGCGAGAGGGTGGGAGAGGACTGCCGCCCGGGTCGAAGGGGTATCGCGGGAAACGCTCGAAACCGCGGCGGCGATGTACCTCGGGATGAAGAGCCTGCTCGCCAGGCACGCGGCGGCAGCCATCACCGTGGATTGCCTCGGGGGCTTCTACGGCGGCCACATCCACGCCTACCCCTGCCTTGGCTTCCACGAGCTGGCCAACGAAGGGTTGATCGGGGCGTGCGAGTGCGACGTGCGCTCCACCGCCACGATGGTCGCGGGCACGCTCCTCACCAAGGGCCGCCCGGGCTACATCTCAGACCCGGTGATCGACACGTCGAAGCGGCTCATCATCTACGCCCACTGCGTCGCCTCGAACCGGGCGTTCGGCCCCGGCGGCCCGGCAAACCCGTTCGAGATTCTCACGCACTCCGAGGACCGGCAGGGGGCCTCGGTCCGCTCGGTCCTTCCCGCCGGCTACATGACGACGACGCTCGAATTCGAGTCGAGCCGCAGGGAGATCCTGTTCCACCGGGCCAAGGTGGTGGGCAACGATCCCGACGACCGGGCGTGCCGGACGAAGCTGTGCGCCGAGCCGGTCGGCGACCTCGAGAAGCTCTTCACGATGTGGGACCAGTGGGGCTGGCACCGGGTCACCTTCTACGGCGACCTCAGGGAGCCGGTATACGCCCTGGCCGACGCGTTGGCGTGGAAGGTGGTGGAGGAGGCGTAGGCCGGCATCGCTGCCCACGCGAGGCCGTGGAGGCCCCACGGCAGCAGGGCCACCGGCGTCTCGCCGGTGCATCACCGCCCGGCGACAACGTCGCCGAGCGCCATCACCAGCCCGACGACGGCGGCGAAGCCCACGAGGTCGATCACGATGCCGTGCCGAATCATCGCGGTGATCGGCACGCGCCCCGAGCTGTAGACGATCGCGTTGGGCGGCGTCGAGACGGGCAGCATGAACGCCATGCTCGCGCCGAGGGTGGCGCCGAGCGCCGGCTGCACGGGAGATGCCCCGGCCGCCTGCGCCACCGCGATGGCCACGGGCACGACCATCGTGGTCGACGCCGTGTTCGACGTCGTCTCGGTGAGCATGATCGAGAGGCCGGTGAACACCATGGTGAGGATTAGCATGGTGTGCGCCGGCGCCCAGGCGAGGATGCCGCGTCCGATCGCCTCGGCCAGTCCTGTCGAGAAGGTCAGTCCCCCGAGCGAAAGGCCGCCCCCGAACAGCAGGATGATCCCCCAGTCGATCGCGGCCGCGTCCCGCCACGAGAGCGTGAAGCGGCGCATCCCGCGATCGACCGGCAGCACGAACAGCAGCAGCGCGCCAATCATCGCGGCCACCGCCTCGGGGACCGAGGCGATGAAGGCGCGCGCGAGCCATCCCTGCACGCCCGCGATGGTGAAGAGGCCGGGCGCAATCCACAGCAGCACGGTCAGGCCGAAGGCGGCGAGCACGTTGCGCTGCCCTCGTGACAACGGCCCGAGCTTCCGCAGTTCCTCCGCGGCCAGGTCGGATCCCGCGAGCGTCGGCCCGCCGCCGCGCAGGCAGATTCGCCGGAAGTACAGCGCCATGAAGGCGAACATCACGGCCGACAGCGGGACGCCGATCAGCATCCACCCGGCGAACGAGATGTGAATGGCGGTGGTGCGTTCCAGCAGCCCGAGGCCGATGAGGTTCGGGGGTGTGCCGACCGGGGTGGCCATGCCTCCCACCGACGCGCCGAAGGACGTGATCAGCATGAGCGCGAGCGCGAAGCCGTGCGTGGCCCCGCTCGCCTGGCCGACGATCGACAGCGCGATGGGGAACAGCATGGCGGCGGTCGCGGTGTTGCTGAGCCACATCGACAGAACAGTCGAGACGGCGCCGAACATCACGACCACCCGCACGGGGCTCCGGCCCGCCCATCCGAGCGACAGCGCCTGGAAGGCCACGCGGCGATCGAGGCCGTGCACGTACATCGCCTTGGCCAGCATGAAGCTGCCCATGAACAGGAAGATGATGGGGTCTGCGAAGGGGGCGAACACCTCGCGGGCCGGCGCCACCTGGAGCAGGATGGCGAGCACCGGGCCGGCGAGGGCCGTCACCGGCAGCGGGACGGCCTCGGTGATCCAGAAGACGATCACCAGGCCGAGCACTGCGGACAGCCGGTGCGCGGAGGGTGACAGGCCCGCCATCGGGAGCGCGAGCAGCGTGGCGAAGACCGCCGGGCCGAGGAAGAGGCCAACCGCGGCCCGGCGCCGGTTGAACCGGTCCTCCGCGGCCGCGTAGGCGGCGGTGTCGGCGTCGGCCCTCATGCGCCGATACAGTAATGGCTCACGGCCGCGTTCGGAAGGGGAATGATCCGGCCGCCCGCATCGAGGCGTCGGCCTCGCGGCCCAGCCGCGCCACGATTGCCGGCAGCGCGTCCACATCGTCCTCCCCGGTGTGGAAGTTCACGATGCAGGCGCGCAGCAGGTAGCGGCCATCCACCACCGCGTTCGACACGAACGCCTCCCCCGAGTTCTGCACCCGCTCCAGCAGGTCCCGGTTGAGCGCATCGAGGTACGCCGCCACCTCGCGACTACCGGCGTGACTGCTCAGGTCGTGCGGGACGTACCGGAACGTCGTGATGCTCAGTTCCTGCGTGCAGGCCTCGAGTTCGGAATGTTCGGCGACCCGCTCGTACAGGCGCCGGCTGAGGCGCATGTCGTCCTCGATCATCCGCAGGCAGCCGGAACGCCCGGCATGCTGGAGGGCGAGCCACACCTTGAGGGCCCTGAAGCCCCTCGAGTTCTGGGGCCCGAGATCGAGGTAGTTGGTAGCCTCCTGGCCGAAGTGGTAGTAAGCCGGATGGTACGAGAAGGCGTCGCGCAGCGCGCCGGGGCGGCGCACCAGCGTGCAGCCGGCCTCGAGGGGGGCGTACAGCCACTTGTGCGGGTCGAGCGCCACGCTGTCGGCGAGCGCGAGGCCCCGCAGGTCTGGCGGGGCACCCGCGGCCAGCGCGGCGAAGCCGCCGTACGCGCCGTCCACGTGAAACCACGCACCGGCTTGCTTGCACACGGCGGCAATCTCGGGGAGAGGATCGACGGCGCCGGTGCTCACCGACCCGGCGGTCCCCACGACCAGCATCGGGCGGGCACCAACCTCGACGTCGCGCTCGATCGCCGCCCGGAGCGCGGTCACGTCCATCCGCTGGCGCGCATCGGTGCGGATCCAGGTGATGGCATCGGTTCCAAGCCCCGAGAGGTCGGCCGCCTTGTGAATCCAGGTGTGTGTTTCCTCGGAGGCGTAGACGCGAAGCCGGGGGCCTCCCGAGAGGCCCGCGCGCCGCACGTCGTGTGACGGGACCGCGGCCCTCGCCGCGAGGAAGCCGACCATGTTCGCCATGTTCCCGCCGCTGACCAGCAGGCCGCCGCCGTGCGGGGGGAACCCGGCCAGCTCCGCAATCCAGCGCACCACCTGCGCCTCGATCTCGCTGGCCATCGGCGCCAGCCGCCAGGCGCCGACGTTCGGGTTGATCGCGGCGGCTAGCACTACTTTGTCAGAGTCTCAGCGGCGGATTCCGTTGAAAACTGACTAACAGATTGAGCCAGCTGGGACGCTCCAGCAGGAAGAGCGTTGCCATCAGTTCGCGGACGAGGTTGCGTACCTGCGGAAACGTCGGCAGCGTCGTCGTGTTGCGGAGGCG
>JARKSS010000171.1 GCA_029974175.1 Vicinamibacterales bacterium | reverse complement strand
AAGGAAGTCACCGACTTCCGCGACCGGCGCGCCGCCGAACTGGGCGAGCGCCTGATCGTGCGCTCGGTGGAAGACTCGATGGCGCGCGGCACCGTGGTGCTGAAGCACGCGGGCGAGTCGCGCAACAAGCACCAGTCGGTGACGCTGCTCGAGGCGATCGAGGAGTTCGGCTTCGACGCCTGCATCGGCGGCGCCCGCCGCGACGAGGAGAAGGCGCGTGCCAAGGAACGCATCATGAGCTTCCGCGACGAGTTCGGGCAGTGGGACCCGAAGAACCAGCGTCCCGAGCTGTGGAACCTGTACAACGCGCGTAGCCACAAGGGCGAGAACATCCGCGCCTTCCCGATCAGCAACTGGACCGAACTCGACGTGTGGCAGTACATCCAGCGCGAGCAGCTGGAGCTGCCATCGATCTACTTCGCCCACACCCGCCCGGTGGTGCGCAAGAACGGCCTGCTGCAGCCGGTGACCGAGCTGACGCCGGCGAAGGATGGCGACGTCGTGGAGGACGTGCGGGTGCGCTTCCGCACCGTGGGGGACATCACCTGCACGGCGCCGGTGGAATCCGACGCGGACACCGTGGAGAAGATCCTCGCCGAGACGGCGACCACCACGATCACCGAGCGCGGTGCGACGCGGATGGACGACCAGACCTCGGAGGCGTCGATGGAGCAACGCAAGAAGGAAGGCTACTTCTAGCGCATCCGCGCTCGTCGCAGCCCCCACCCCCCACTCTTCGCACCTCACGCCTGACCTTTGCACGGAATCATGACCATGTCCGCCCTCGAGCACCTCCCCGAAATCGACAACGGCTTGCTGCGCTTTCTCACCTGCGGCAGCGTCGACGACGGCAAGAGCACCCTGATCGGCCGCCTGCTGTTCGACACCAAGACCATCCTCGCCGACACCCTCAACGCCATCGAGAAGACCTCGGCCAAGCGCGGCATGAGCGCGGTCGACCTGTCGCTGCTGACCGATGGCCTGCAGGCCGAGCGCGAGCAGGGCATCACCATCGACGTCGCCTATCGCTACTTCTCCACCGGCCGGCGCAAGTACATCATCGCCGACGCCCCCGGCCACGAGCAGTACACCCGCAACATGGTGACCGCCGCGTCCACCGCCAACCTGGCGATCATCCTCATCGACGCGCGCAAGGGCGTGCTGACCCAGACCCGCCGCCACTCCTACCTCGCCAGCCTGGTCGGCATTCCCCATCTGGTGGTCGCGGTCAACAAGATGGACCTGGTCGACTACGACCAGGCGGTGTTCGAGCGCATCAAGGGGGAATACCTCGAATTCGCCGCCAAGCTCGGCATCCGGGACGTGCGCTTCATCCCGATCTCGGCGCTGGAGGGCGACATGATCGTCGACCGCGGCGAGCGCCTGTCCTGGTACGACGGCCCGACCCTGCTCGACATCCTCGAGAACGCCCCCGCAGCCCACACCGAACAGGCCGAGGACTTCCGCTTCCCGGTGCAGTTCGTGTGCCGACCGCAAGAGTCCGCCAACCCCGAACTGCACGACTATCGCGGCTTCATGGGCCGGGTCGAATCGGGCGAGGTCGCGGTGGGCGACGCGGTCACCGTACTGCCCTCGGGCGCCAGCAGCCGGGTCAGGAAGATCGAGCTCGGCGGCGTCGCGCTGCCGCGCGCCATCCACGAGCAGTCGGTGACCCTGCTGCTCGAAGACGAGATCGACATCTCGCGCGGCGACCTGATCGTGAAATCCGCCGAGGCGCGGGAGCCGGTCAAGCAGATCGAAGCCACGGTGTGCTGGCTGTCCGAGACCCCGCTGTCGCCTGCACGCACCTACCTGGTACGCCACACCACGCGCGAGGTGAAGGCCAAGCTCGCGAAGATCGACTACCGCCTGGACGTGAATACCCTGGAACAGGAGGCCACCACCGGGCTGGCGATGAACGACATCGCCCGCGTCACGCTCAAGCTCGCCCAGCCGATCATTGCCGACCGCTACACGGAGAACCGCGCTACCGGCGCCTTCATCATCATCGACGAGAGCACCAACAACACCGTAGGCGCGGGCATGATCGGCTGATCGCCGCCCGCCCTCCGCAGCGAGCGAACCCCGGCCCCCGCAAGGGCGCCGGGGTTCTTCATTTTGGGGACGAAGAAACTTTTACCGCATCACAGAACATGACAATCGGGCATTAAATTTTCTATAATGAAATTCCATACGACTATTTTCAGGTCTTTTCAGCACCTGCAAGAGTCATCCCCGGATCGCACCGAAAACCGCTGCCTGCCATCTTCATCCGTCCTCGAGGAAGTCTCCCGATGCTCAAGCGAATCACCCTCGTCACCGTCGCCACCTTGGTCCTCGCCGGCTGCGCCGCCACCCACGTCGCCATCAGCAAGCGCGACCTCGATGTGCAGACCAAGATGTCCGACACGGTCTTCCTCGACCCGGTCGGCCCTGACAAGCGCACCATCTTCCTGCAGATCCGCAATACCTCCGACAAGCCCGACCTTGCGGTGAATGACGAGATCGCCGCCGCGCTGCAGACCAAGGGTTACACCCTGCTGCAGGACCCGGAGGCGGCGCACTACGTCCTGCAGGCGAACATCCTGCAGGTCGGAAAATCGGCACCCACCGCGATCGAGGCGGCGATCGACCAAGGCTACGGGGTAGCCGCCTCGGGCGGCCTGGTCCTGGGGGCGGGAGCGGCATACGCCGGCGGCGCCAGCGGCCGTGGCATCGCCGCCGCCGGCCTGATCGGCTCGCTGGCCGAAGGCATCGCGGGCGCCGCGGTCAAGGACGTGTATTTTTCGATGATCACCGACCTGCAGATCAAGGAGCGCATCCGCGGTGCCGGCAAGGCAAGGGTGAGTTCGAACCACAGCCTGCGCCAGGGCAACAGCGGTGGTTCGCAGGTGTCGTACGACGAAGAGTCGTCCTACAAGACTTATCAGACCCGCATCGGCTCGACCGCGAACAAGGTCAACCTCGCCTTCGAGGAGGCGCTGCCCGAGTTGAAGAAAGGCCTGATCAATTCGATCTCCGGGCTGTTCTGAACGCTCGCGGGCTTCATCTGCCCCAGCACGCCGCCGGGTGTTCGATAATCACGGCGGCGCCTTGCCAATCCGGCGCCCTTCGACCGAGCGCCACCATCATGACCGACCGCAATCCCTCCGACACCGCGCGTACCCGCCTCGACAAGTGGCTGTGGGCGGCACGTTTCTTCAAGCACCGTACGGGCGCGACCGAGGCGGTCGATGGAGGAAAGGTCAAGCTCAACGGAATGGCGGCCAAACCGGCACGCGAACTCAAGGTCGGTGACCGCCTCGACATCACGATCGGCGAGGATACGCGTACGGTGATCGTGCGCGCGATCGCGGACAAGCGCGGCTCGGCCGCCGTGGCGCAGGCGCTCTACGAGGAGACCGCGGAAAGCATCGAGGCGCGCGAACGCGCCCGTGAATTGCGCAAGTTCGCCGCCGCGCCCGGCGCCGACCTGCACGGCCGGCCGACCAAGCGCGACCGCCGCAGGATGGACCGCTTCGGGGGATGCTGAGCTCGCGTCCCCAAGCGCGAGCCCTCGCGGTGCCCGATCCGTACCGGCTCCGCTCCGACTCCCGTGCCTCAGTCGAGTACCAGCGCCAGCGCGATCGGCAGGAAAACCACCGCAGCGAGGTTGCCGATCAGCACCATCGAGGCCACCTTGTCGGGCTCCTGGTCGTAACGCTCGGCGAACATGTAGTTCAGCACCGCCGGCGGCAGGGCGCCGAACACGAGCAACAGCGCCTGCTCGCGCGGCGGAAGCTCGAGCATCTGCAGCAGGGCCCAGGCCAGCGCCATGCCCACCACCGGGCGTAGCACCGCACCGAAGAGGCCGAAGCCGACGGCGCTGATGCGCGAATCGGCCAGGCGCACGCCGAGCGCGAACAACATCAGGGGGATCGAGATGTCGCCGACCATCTCGATCGACATCAGCAGCGGCGGCCACACCTCGATGCCGAGGAAGCCGACCGCCAGGCCCGCGATCGTCGCCAGGATGGAGGGCGAGCGCCACACCGTGGTCAGCTTGGTATGGTGGTCCAGCAGCCAGGCGCCGTAGGAGAAGTGGATCACGTTCGACACCACGAACATCACCACCGCCGGAGCCAGCGCCGACTCGCCGAAGGCGAGCACCGCCAGCGGCAGGCCGAGGTTGCCGCAGTTGTTGAACATCATCGGCGGCACCAGCGTCTTGGTGGCGATCCCGGCCGCACGCGCGACCAGCCAGCCGGCCACACCGGAGCCGACGATGATCACCACGGTCGCGAACAGCAGCGGCAGGTATTCGCCGAGGCGGAAGTCCTTGCCGACCAGCGCACCGAACACCAGCGCGGGCACGAAGACATCCATGTTCAGCTTGTTGGCGTGCGACAGGTCCGGCTTCATGCGCCGGCCGACGAAATAGCCCAGCGCGGTGATCGCGAACAGCGGGAACAGGATGGAGACGATTCGGATCAGCATTCAGGGCAAACCGGGAGCGGACTGAAGGGGGTGCGACGGATGCGGTCACGGACAAGCCCGTCGTTACGCGGTCCCCGCGGACGAAGCGAGCTTGTCCGCGAACGGACGCGAGCCGGGATCAAAGCACGTAACGCGCCAGATCCTCGCGCTGGGCGAGCATGACGAGCCGGCTGTCGACATAGGCGGCGTCGACTACCACGGTCTGCTCCGCACTGCTGCGCCCGGCCTCGAAGGAAACCTCTTCGAGCAGCTTCTCCATGACGGTGTACAGCCGGCGCGCGCCGATGTTCTCGGTCTTCTCGTTCACCTGGTAGGCGATCTCGGCCAGGCGGCGGATGCCGTCGTCGGCGAACTCCAGCTTCACCCCGTCGGTGGCGAGCAGCGCCTCGTACTGGCGCGTGAGGCAGGCGTCGGTGCTGGTGAGGATGCGGGCGAAGTCCTCCACAGACAGCGACTCCAGCTCGACGCGGATCGGGAAACGCCCCTGCAGCTCGGGGATCAGATCCGAGGGCTTGGACAGGTGGAAGGCGCCGCTGGCGATGAACAGGATGTGATCGGTCTTGATCATGCCGTACTTGGTGGAGATCGTCGTGCCCTCGACCAGCGGCAGCAGGTCGCGCTGCACGCCCTGACGGGAGACATCTGCGCCCTGCACGTCGCTGCGCGCGGCGATCTTGTCCACCTCGTCGAGGAAGACGATACCGTTCTGCTCGACCGCGCGCACGGCCTCGAGCTTGACCTCCTCGTCGTTGATCAGGCGCGCGGCCTCCTCGTCGGCGAGCAGCTTCATGGCCTCGCGGATCTGCAGCTTGCGCTGCTTCTTCTTGCCGCCGCCGAGGTTCTGGAACATGCCCTGTATCTGCTGGGTGAGTTCCTCCATACCCGGCGGGGCGACGATCTCGGCCTGCATCGAGGGCGCGGCGACCTCGATCTCGATCTCCTTGTCGTCGAGTTCCCCCTCGCGCAGCTTCTTGCGGAATTTCTGCCGGGTGGACGAATCCTGCGCCGGCTCGGGCTCGGCGTTGAAGCCGACCGGGCGCGCCGGCGGCAGCAGGGCGTCGAGCACGCGGTCCTCGGCGGCATCCAGCGCGCGGTCGCGCACCGACATCATCGCACGCACGCGCCCGTCCTAGACCCCGATCTCCATGAGGTCGCGGATGATGGTGTCGACGTCGCGGCCGACATAGCCGACCTC
>JARKSS010000155.1 GCA_029974175.1 Vicinamibacterales bacterium | reverse complement strand
CCCGACGATACGTTGTTCGGCCTCTACCAGGGCACGCCCCTGACCGAGCGCAGCTGGGGTCACGGCAACGTGCTGCCCGACCGGATCACCATCTTCCAGGGCCCGATCGAGGACTGGTGCGAGGGCGACCGCGACGCGATCGTCACCGAGATCGGCGAGACGCTGATCCACGAACTTGGGCACTACTTCGGCCTGAGCGAGGACGAGATCCAGGAGATCGAGGATCGTTACTGGCACCAGCGCGGCGGGGGTGACGAGGACGACGGCGAGGAAGAGGAAGAGGAAGAGGAAGAGGAAGACGAGGAGGAAGAAGACGAAGACGAGGGGTCGCGGTGAAGGCGCGCAAGCGCCTCGGCCAGCACTTCCTCGAATCGGCATGGGTAGCGAAGCTGGTCGAGGAGATCGGCCCCCGCCCTGACGAGATCTTCCTCGAGATCGGGCCTGGCCGCGGTGCACTGACCCTGGCACTCGCCCCACGGGTGGCGCGGCTGATCGCCGTCGAGGTGGACCGCGACCTGGCGCGCGCGCTCGGACGGCAGGTTCCCAATCACGTCACGATCGTCGAAGCCGACTTCCTCGAGACGGACGTCGTTGCGCTGCTCGAAGGGAACGCTCCCGCGCGGGTGGTCGGCAACCTCCCCTACAACCTCTCGACGCCGATCCTCTTCCGGCTGTCAGCACTCGCGGATGAGGGGCGCCGGCTGGGGGACGCCACGCTGATGCTGCAGCGCGAGGTGGCCGACCGGCTGGGCGCAACGCCGGGCGGGAAGACGTGGGGCGTCCTCTCGGCCTGCCAGCAGCTCCGCGCCGACATCCAGAAGCGGTTCGTTCTCCCCCCCGGCGCTTTCCGTCCCGCCCCCAAGGTGCACTCGGCCGTTGTCACGCTCCGCTACCGCCCGCCATCGCCGCCCGTCGCCGACGCGGCCCTCTTCGACATGCTGGTCCGAGCACTCTTCACAAAGCGGCGCAAGGTTCTCGACAACGCGCTCGAACCGTTCGCGGCCGCGCGCGGGACGACCGCTCGCGCCGCCCTTGACCAGGCCGGCATCGACGGACGCCGCCGGCCCGAGACGCTGTCGCTCGAGGAGCTGGCCGCGCTCGCAGAGGTGCTCTCGCGAGGCTGACGGCGGCCGAGCTGCGGCGTGCTCCCGTTAAGCCAAAGCTGTGCTATAGTTTGCACAGCTTTCCCGTCCTCCGCGGCCTTCCCAGCGACCGCGGATGCCGGGTCGCCCGGCGCCCGCCGGGCGGCCCAGGCCGAACGAGCAGCGGCGCCCGGCGTCTCGGGACCGCAATGTCCGCGCGCACCGCGACGCGCTGGGATCACCCGATTGCTCCAACCGCCACCCGGAGGGTGCCCGTGACAGGCCCCGTGACGCTGGCTGGCTCCCCCGGACCCGACGGCCCGCTTCTCGAAATCGTGCCCTTGGGCGGGCTTGGTGAGTTCGGGATGAACATGACCGCCGTGTCGTGGGGCGAAACGCTGGTTCTCATCGACGCGGGCGTCATGTTCCCCGACCCGGAGCTGCTGGGGGTGGACCTGGTGATCCCCGACCTCGCCTACCTCGAGGAGCGGCGGGTCAAGGCGGCCGCGCTGGTGCTGACGCACGGCCACGAGGACCACATCGGCGCGGTGCCGCACGTGCTGCCGATGGTGGACGGCCCGGTCTACGGGACGCCGCTGACGCTCGCGATGCTCGAGCCCAAGCTCGAGGAGCACGGGGTGGACGCGGGGTCGCGGCTCGTCCCCGTTTCGCCGCGAAGCCGCGTGGAGGTCGGGCCACTGGCGATCGAGTTCCTGCGGGTGACGCACAGCATCCCGGACGCGATCGCGCTGGCCATCGAGACGCCGGTCGGCACCATCGTCCACACGGGCGACTTCAAGATCGACCAGACGCCCTTGGACGGCGAGAGGTTCGACTTCCACCGCTTTGCCGAACTGGGGGCGGGCGGAGTGCTGGCGCTGCTCGCGGACAGCACCAACATCGAGCGACCCGGCGTCACCGGCTCCGAGTACGACGTGGTGGAGGCCTTCGAGGAGCTGTTCGCCAGCACGCGCGGGAAGCTGGTGGTGACCTCCTTCGCGACCAGCATCTACCGGATGCAGATCCTGGTGAACCTCGCGAAGGAGTTCGGCCGCAAGGTGGCGTTCGTCGGACGGGGAATGATCGAGCATTCGCAGGTCGCCCAGCGGCTGGGCAAGCTGCACGTTCCGCCCGGGCTGCTGATCCGGGAGACCGAGGTGCGCAGCTACCCCGATCGCCACGTGCTCTGCGTGACCACGGGAAGCCAGGGCGAGCCGATGTCGGCGCTGGCCCGGATCGCGGTGGACGACCACCGCCACGTCTCGATCGGGCCGCACGACCGGGTGGTCTTCTCCGCCCGCGCGATCCCGGGCAACGAGAAGGCCATCGATCGGGTGATCAACCACGTCGCGCGGCGCGGCGCCGACGTGGTGACCGACGGTGAGAAGCGGGTGCACGTGTCGGGCCACGGCAGCGAGGAAGAGCTGAAGACGATGCTCT
>JARKSS010000127.1 GCA_029974175.1 Vicinamibacterales bacterium | reverse complement strand
GCGCGAGATCGAGCCGTCCCTTCGGCACCACGCTGAGCGCGACGCGCGGCGCGCGCACCAGCACCTGCTCGGCGGCCTGGCGCACGCTCTCCGGAGTGGCCGCCCTGTACCGCTCGAGGTCGCGCACCAGGTAAGCAGGATCGCCCAAAAACACGTTGTACTGGTTCAACTGATCCGACTTCCCGCCGAACCCGCCGACCGTCTGCAGCCGGAAGACGAACTGCGCCTCGGCCTGCGCGAGCCCGAGTTCCAGTTCGCTGGCCGTGGGGCCGTCAGCGGCAAAGGCGGCAATCTCGCTCGACACCGCCTCGTCCAGCTCGGTCAGGCTTCGTCCTGGCGCGGCCGTGACCACCACCTGGAAGAAGCCGGACAGCTCGCGCGACTGTTGGACCGTGCTGACGTCGGTCGCCATCCGCTCGTCGAAGATCAACCGGCGGTACAGCCGCGAGATCTTCATCTCGCCGAGAGCCTCGGCCACCAGGTCCATCTCGGCGTCACCGGGCGCGAAGATGGCGGGCGAGTGCCACGCGAGGTAGAGGCGCGGCAGTTCCACCGCGTCCTCCATCACCAGCCGCACTTCCCCGGCCAGCGACACGTCGCGCGAGATCGGCTCGACGGGAGGGCCGGGCGGGATGTCGCCGAAGTAGCGCTCGACCAGCGCCAGCGCCTTGCCGGTCTCGTCGTCGCCGGCCAGGGCCAGCGACGCGTTGGCAGGGTGGTAGAAGCGGACGAAGAAGTCGCGCACCTCCTCGAGGCGCGCGGCCCGCAGGTCGTCGGCGCTCCCGATGGTGGGCCAGTGATACGGGTGGTCGGGGGGAAAGAGCGCGGCGAGCAGCGCAATCGGGGCAAGCCCGTAGGGCCGGTTCTCGTAGTTCTGACGCCGTTCGTTCAGCACCACGTCGCGCTGGTTGGCGAACTTGGCCCCGGTCAGCGCGGGCAGCAGGTGCCCCATGCGGTCGGACTCCATCCACAGCGCCAGCTCGAGCGCCCCGGTCGGCACGACTTCCCAGTAGTTGGTACGGTCGGCGTTGGTCGATCCGTTCAACACAGCGCCGGCCCGCTGCAGCGGGTGGAAGTAGCTGCGGTCGTAGTGCGCCGACCCCTCGAACATCAGGTGCTCGAACAGGTGGGCGAAGCCCGTGCGCCCAGGCTGCTCGTTCTTCGATCCCGTGTGGTACCACAGGTTCACCGCGACGATCGGCGAGCCGTGGTCTTCGTGGATCAGGACATCGAGGCCGTTCGGCAGCACGTGCTTGGTGCAGCCAATCTCCATCTCACCCCCAAAGGTAGCACGCCCGCGCGGTCGAACCGGCGGCAACGCGCCGATGCAAGGAGTTGACCGGCGGGATGGGGCCGGGGAACCGGCCCCATGGCATCTACTGCGCCGGCGTCAGCGGGATGACCGGCTTCGGGTAGGAGGCGATCGACACCTGCGCGGCGGTCTGCTCGGCCACCGCCGTGAAGGCCCGCGCCGCTGGTGACTCGGGTTCGAGGGTCACCAGCGGGCTCCCGCTGTCGCCCCCGCTCCGGATCGGCTCGTAGATCGGGATGCGCCCGAGGAAGGGCACCTGCATCTCGCCCGCAACCCGCTCGCCGCCGCCACGGCCGAAGATGTCGCTCTCGTGGCCACAGCTTGGGCAGGCGAAGTAACTCATGTTCTCGACGAGGCCCAGCACCGGGATGTTCAGCTTCTGGTACATCCGCACGGCCCGCCGGCTGTCGGCCAGCGAGACGGCCTGCGGCGTGGTGACGACAATCGCGCCGGCCACCGGGACGGTCTGGCTCAGGCTGAGCGCGACATCGCCGGTGCCGGGCGGCATGTCGATCACCAGGTAATCGAGCTCGCCCCACTTCACGTCGTGGAAGAACTGGCGGATGACGCTGTGCAGCATCGGCCCCCGCCAGATCACCGGCGAGTCGTCGTTGGCCAGGAACCCCATCGACACGGCCTTCAGCCCGTAGCGCTCGGGCGGGAGGATCTTTTCGCCTTCCGCCAGCAGCGGGCCCTCGATGCCCAGCATGATGGGGACGTTCGGCCCGTAGATGTCGCCGTCCACGATGCCCACGCGGCTGCCAAGCCGCGCCAGCGCCACCGCCAGGTTGACCGCGACGGTGGTCTTGCCGACGCCCCCCTTGCCCGCGCCTACCGCGATGACGTTCTTGACGCCCGGAACCGGCGCCTGCTGCGACGCCGGGTTGTGCGCCGTCCTCACCGCGGCCGTCATCGTCACGTCCACGCGGGTCACACCCGGCACGGCGGCCACCGCCTGGCGGGCCTGCTCCTGCATCGCGTCCTTGACGGGACAGGCGGGCGTGGTGAGCTCGATGGTGAAGGAAACGTGCCCCCCCTCGACGCGCAGGTCCTTGACGAACCCCAGCGTCACGATGTCCTTGTGCAGGTCGGGGTCGCGAACGGCGCGGAGGGCGGCGAGCACGGCCGCACTGTCAACAGGAATGACTCCTTCTCGGTGGTCCATCCCACCATCTTGACACAGGGGAGGGTGAAACGTGTCGTGCAGGGGGTGCGGAAGGTGCAGGGGGTGCTGAAGGTGCAGGGGGTGCTGGGGGTGCCGTGCTGGGAGTGCTGGAAGTGCAGGGGGTGCGAGGGGCCTGCCCGCCGGAGCCGCGAGCGCAGCGAGCGTTTGGCGAAGGCGGGTGCATGTTTCCCGCTGGTGAAGTATTCTTCAGGGCTGGCGGGCTGAGTCTGCCAACCTGCTATCGAGGAGCGTCATGAAAGGACACGCCGACATCATCAAGACTTTGAACGACCTGCTGGCGGAGGAGCTGACCGCGATCAACCAGTACATGGTCCACTCGGAGATGTGCGCCAACTGGGGCTACGAGAAGCTGCACAAGACGATCGAGAAGCAGGCGATCGACGAAATGAAGCACGCCGAGTCGCTCATCGCCCGCATCCTCTTCCTCGAGGGCTCGCCCACCGTTTCGCGCCTCAACCAGATCAACATCGGCAAGACGGTGCGCGAGATGCTGGGCAACGACCTCGCCGCCGAGGCGAACGCGGTGAAGATGTACAACGACGCCGTGCAGCAGGCCCAGGCGCTGCGCGACGAGGGGACGCGCGACCTGCTGAGGCAGATCCTGCACGACGAGGAGGAGCACCTCGACTGGGACGAGCAGCAGCGCGACCTGATCGAACAGACGGGGATCGAGAACTACCTCGCGGCGCAGATGTCGTAGTCACGCAGGCGGGGGCGCTCCGCCCCCGCGCGCCCCCTCACAGGCGGGACGCCTGCGCTCCTGCGGCTTGCCACTGTGACACCTATCGGAGGCCGGCGAGATCCACAGGGATGCGCTGCAGCTCGCGGCCGTCGAGGAAGACTGCGACGAGGAAGGGGCGCGAGAGGTCGAGCGTCGCGAGCGGAAAGCCGGCCTCGACGGTGGCCGCGACGATGGGCGTTCCCGGCGGAACGGGTCCGGCGAAGTTCTCGGGCGTCGCGCGCAGCGTCGAGGGCTGCAGCGGGGATTCGCCTTCCACGGGCGGGTAGATGACGACGCCCACGTCCGGCATCGCGCGGTAGGTGTTCAGCGGGTCGAAGCGAAGGCGCAGCACGATGTCGAGGCGGCCGCGATAGGGCGCCAGCGCCGCCGCCGCCCGCCGGGTGGGCCACGCTGCTTCACCCATTCGCGCGCGTTCCTCGGCCAGCAGCACGGCCCGCCGGAACTCGGTCACCACCTCGAGCGATCGAACCAAGGGTCCCCCGAGCCTGATCACGTACCGCTCATGGAAGGCGGCGCGCCTGGCTTCATCGCGCGAGATGCCGAGCGCCACCGCGTCGGCAATCTGCACGCGCCCGGCCCGCTCGCCTTCAGCGGTGCGCACGGGGGTGTGCGGGGCGCCCAGCCCCGCGAGGGCGGCGACGGCCAGGGCCGCCGCAGCGATTCTCATTCGAGCTTCTCCAACACGTCGGTGATCCGCCGATCCAGCTCGGCCATCGCCTGCTGCAGCTGTTCCCGCCGCACGGGGTGCGCGGTGGCCTCGGCCTGCCGGCAAGCCTCGGCCCTAGCGAGGCGCAGCGACTCGAGCTGGCGCACCAGCTCGGGGTCCTTCACCCGTCGCCGGCGCGTTGCGCGCTGCTGTTCGATCTCGCTTAGCCGATCCTGGATCCTGGCCTCGGCGTCAACCAAGCCTTCCGCGCCGTCGCCCATAGCCTCCCCGCTTCACACCCTCGCCGATGCTCCGGCCGCGTGCGCCACGGGGGTGCAGCGCCACCCCGGCGGCCGCTCCGCATCAGTGATGTCCTCGCCCTTTCCAGTATAGCCCGCGTCAGCCGTCTTCACGCCCGGGGTTGTCGAGCGTGGTCGAAGGTCGCTCCGCTACTTGTCGTCACCAATGGCGGCCGTCCAGGTCGCCGTGTCGTCCGCCGACATGTGCCCCCGGGGGAACACGCGTGCGTCGTGGTACCCCCACTGCTCGACGTCCGGCAGGTATTGCTGACGCGAGAGGATCGTGCCCTGGCAGATCCGCTCGTCCGAGGCCGGCGTCCGGAGGTCCTGCTCGAGCCGCCCGACCAGCGTTTCCATCACCCACACGGGAATGCGATCCCGCTCGCCCGGGTAGACGAAGCCGAAAAGCACCACGTGGCTCAGGAGCACGCGCCAGTAGCGCCCGAAGCGCTCGATGAGCCGCGTCCAGTCGAAGGTGGACGCCAGCGCCCTCAGCAGGTGCACGACGTCGGCGCCGTCGTAACGCTCGCGCTCCATGATGAAGCTCTTCGACCAGAGCATCTCCTCGGGCGGCACGAGGCGGACCTGGCGTCCGAGGACCTCGCCCGGGACGGCATGCTCGAACCATTGGCCGTCCACGCGTGCGAGACCGTTGCCCGAGCTGTAGATCACGTCGATGTAGTTGCCGCCGCGGCGAGCCTTCGCGAGCCAGTGGGGGAAGCGGCGCTCGATCGAGAAGCCGGCGGCGGCCAGTGCGCCGAGCACCGGCTCGAGGTTGGACGCCTCGACGAAGACGTCGAAGTCCTTGGTGTACCGCTCGATGCCGGTGTAGCGCGCGAACGCGTAGGCGCCGCCAACCAGGAACGGCAGGCCGAGCGCGTCCAGCGCGTCGAGGCCGTCCCGATATATGCGCTCGGCCGCCTCCAGCTCGCTGGCCGTGACGCGAACCTCCGGCATCCTGTTCACCTCGAAGCCCATGCTGGAGAGTGCAGAAATCGTGCCTCAGGGAACGGGCGACCCGAATGCGTCGGAGGGCGGCGCCTCCGCCCTCGCGGGCCCGCGCACCAGCGGGAGAGTGAAGAGGCGGAACGGCGGACGGTCGGGGTAGTGCCGCTGCAGCAGCGACATCCCGACGTTGAACACGGGCACGCCGCCACGCGTCCGCCCCTCGGGCCGGCCGTGATGCGCGTGGCCGTGAAAGACGACGTTCACGCGGTACCGGTCGATCGGCTCCTCGAGGCGGCTCGACCCCATGCAGGGAAAGATCTCGAGCGGCTCGCCTTCCACGGTCGCCCGGATCGGCGAGTAGTGCAGCAGGACGACGCGTCGCTCGGCCCGGATGCGGCCCAGCGCCGAACCGAGCTTGAGGGACTCCTGCACGGCTACGTGCACGAACAGCTACATGGTCGCCTCGCCCCACGGCTCCAGCGCGCGACGATCGAAGCCGCCGCCGAACCCCTTGACTCCGGCGAAGCCCACCCCCATCAACTCACAAGGCTCGCCGTCGAGCACGCGCACGCCGGCTTCGGCCAGGATGCCGGCCACCTCGGCCTCCTTGCCCGACTCGTACTCGTGGTTGCCGAGCACCGCGACGACGGGGACTTTGGCGGCGGCCGTCAGCTCGCGTGCAAGCAGCTGCGCCTCCTCGGGCAGGCCGTACGAGGTCAGGTCACCCGCGAGCAGCAGGATGTCGGCCGCGGCCGCGGCCTGCGCGAACAGGCCCTGAAGGCTGCCTTGCGAGGTCCGGGTGAAGTGGATGTCGCTCAGCGCCGCCAGCCTCACCTCCGTCCTGCGTGCGTCCACCGGGCTCGAGTCCACGGCGCTCTCTTTGCAAGTTCCGGGGCCGCACAAGCTCTTCAAGCGCCACCTGCGGGAGGCTTCCCATGGACGACGTGAGGGTCTCGAACTGGAGCGAGCTGCACGAGGTGCTGTACGAGGGCTCGTGGCAGGAGCGGCTGGGCCGGTTCCGCTCGCGGTATGCGTTCCGCGGGCAGTCGGAGGTGGGAGAGGAGCTGACGAGCAGCCTCGCCCGGCTTGGCGCGCCGCCGGAGGTGGAGGGACACCTGCTGCGCAACTTCCGGAAGTACGCGCAGCGCGAGGCGGTGCCCGGCGACTCGATCTGGAACTGGCTGGCCGTCGCGCAGCACCACGGCCTGCCCACCCGCCTGCTCGACTGGACCTTCTCACCGTACGTCGCGCTGCACTTCGCCACCGAGCACACCGAGAAGTACCACCTCGACGGGGTGATCTGGCAGGTGGACTACGTGGCGGCGAACGAGCTGCTGCCGGAGCGCCTGAAGGAGATCCTGCGCGAGGAGGGGTCCGACGTGTTCACGGCCGAGATGCTCGCGCGGGCGAGCGCGACGCTCGCCGGCTTCGACCGCCTCGCCACCGGCGAGTTCGTGGCCTTCTTCGAGCCCCCCTCGCTCGACGAGCGCATCGTCATCCAGTTCGCGCTGTTCTCGCTGATGTCGAGCCCCCATGCCAACCTCAAGGCCTGGCTCGACGGGCACCCCGAAGTGTTCCGGCGCGTCGTGCTGCCGGCGTCGCTGAAGTGGGAGGTCCGCGACAAGCTCGACCAGGCCAACATCACCGAACGGGTCCTCTACCCCGGCCTCGACGGCCTGAGCCGGTGGCTCCGGCGGTATTACATGCCCCGGCGGCCGTGAACCGGCGCCGGCGGGCCGGCCGCCTCCCACCCGGCTTTTGCTTGCGTTTCGGCCGGCCTTGGTGATAATTACTTCTCATTATCAACAAAACGGGACGGCGGCGAACGCGATGATTGGCGAAGTCCTGCTCGAAGGTGCGAACGACACCCTGCGGATGCTGCCGGTGCTGGT
>JARKSS010000126.1 GCA_029974175.1 Vicinamibacterales bacterium | reverse complement strand
CCACCTCCCGCTCACCGCCCTCCTGCTGGTGTCGATCGTCGTCAAGGCCGTGGTGCTGGTGCGACCCGACTGGACGGGCTTTCGCCTGGGCGCCGGCCTGGTGACCACCGCGGCGGGCACGGCGATCGCCTTGTCCGTGATGTGGTCCGAACCGCTCCTGACGGGATCCGGAGCGGAGGGAGAGAGACTCGCGGCCATCCTCGCGTCGCTGCTCCGCTGGTCGATCGGGGTGGCCGTCGTCATCGCGGTGACGACGACGGCGTTCGAGGCATGGCGCTACCTGCGCGCGAGGCGCTGGACGCGTCAGGTTTCGACCACCTGACCCGTGCGCACGAGCACGATGCCGGTGGCGGCCACGTCCTGACCACTGGCCCGCTCCCAGGCCGCGGCATACTGCCGCACCTGCGCTCCGTGCCGCGCGCGCACCGCGGCCTCGTCGCCCGGCGCGCGGTCGGTCTTGTAGTCGAGGATCCGCCATCCGGCCCCGGCGCGGAACGCGAGATCGATCACGCCGCGGACGACGGTTGGGGTTTCAGCCGTGGGGCCGCCCGGCAGCGACCGCTTCGGCTCGACACGGATGGCGAACGGCACCTCGACGTGCGACTCGGGCGCCTCGAGCACCTCGGGCCAGAACGATGCGCTCCTGACGCCTTCGACCAGATCGACCGCCTGGCCGACGAGCGGGCGCAGAGCGGGCGTTTCCACCGTCAGCCACCGCGCAAGGCGCTCCAGGTCGCCGCGGCTGGCAGCCGGGTGCTGAACGGCGTGCTCGAGCAGGCCGTGAATCAGCGTCCCCCAGAGGATGCCGCCCACCTTTTCCCTCGACTCGGCGGCTGGCGATTCGCTCGGAACTTCGCCCCTCGACTCGGTGCTTCGCGCCTCGCTTGGGGCGTCGTGGCCTGTCACCCGCGCAACCTCCCACGACGCCTCACGCGCCGCGGAGTGGGCCGCCTCGCGCGATCGCCTGGCTGTCATACGGGCCTTCGGCGAGACATCGCCCTCGAATTCCCTGGCGGGAGGGACACTGGAAGGGATGGCAATCTCGGGAACGCCCTCCAGGAACGCCTCGAACTCCTTCCACGCCTTGTTGGCCTTCTGCTTCTCGGACCGGCAGACAATCAGCTGGTCCTCGGCCCGCGTCGCCGCCACGTAGAGCAGGCGCAGCCGCTCCGCATCCAGGTACTTCGCTTCCTCGGCTTCGTGAACCGCCCAGTCGCGTGGTCTGCCCACCGTCACGTCGGCGAACCCCTGCTTGAGGGAGAGAGAGAGGACTCCACGAGGGCGGCCGCACGGATCATCCCGGCGAACGCGAACGGTCACCGGGAACTTGTGATCGTGCGCCGCGTCGGCAAGGATGACGATGGGGGCCTGCAGCCCCTTCGCCTTGTGCAGGTTCATCAAGCGGACGACGTCGCGTCGCCCGGGCTCGAGCGGCAGGGCGTCGGCCTCGCTCGACTGCTCGTCCTCCTGCAGCACCTCGGCCGCGTCGGCCAGCCCGCCGCCCCGCTCCACCACCTCGCGAACGCGGTCAATCGCCTGCAGCAGGTGGCCGGCGGGCGCCCCTCCCGGGCCAGTGGCAGCAAGCGCCAGCCAGCCGGTTTCCTCGAGCATCACATCGATCGCCGCGCCAAGCGGCATCGACCACGAGAGCCCGTGGAGCGCCTGCAGCCGCCGCATCGCCGGCAGAACTGGTCCGAACCGTTCGTCCAGGGCGGCCGCGTCGCGCTCGTCGCGAGGCTCAGGCAGTGCCGCCTGCAATTCCAGGCGCCCACCTGCCTGCTTGAAGCGAAACAGCTCGGGGTCGCTGATGCCGAACAGCGGCCCTCGCAGCACGCCGGCCAGCGACACGGCATCGAGCGGATCGGCCAGCGCCGCAAGCAGCCTCGCAAGCGCCTGGACCTCCGGTGACTTGCAGAAAAACCCGGCGCCGCTCACCTCGACGGGCACGTCGAGCGCGTCGAGCGCCGCCACGTATTCCGCCAGCCGCGGGCGGAACCGCGTGAGGATGAGGAAGTCACCCGCCTTCCGCCGCCCCGAGGCCACTTCGCCCTTGATGTGGCGTGCAATCGCGTCGGCTTCCTGTCGCGTCACCTCGGACGACTTCTTTGCCTCGGGCAGCGTCAGCTTCGCGATGGCCGGCCCCTTGACGTCGCCCTCCACGGGACGCACGGGGTGCAGCGGCTGGAAGGAAGGCGACCACGGCAGGCTGAACTGGCCGAACAGCTGCGGGAACACCTCGTTGGCCAGCGCGCAGACACCGGGCAGCGAGCGGAAGTTCGCCGTCAGCACCAGCCGCTCGCCCCCCGTCTCCTCGATGCGGTCGCCAACCCGGTTGTAGATGTCGATGTCGGCGCGGCGGAACCGGAAGATCGACTGCTTCGGGTCGCCGACGACGAACAGCGAGCCGGGGCGAAGCGGAAGGGAGAACGGATCGACCTCCGAACCGCTGTCCCCGCCAGCGGGAGACGTGGACTCGGCGGCGGCCAGCATCAGGAAGATTTCCGCCTGGATTGGATCGGTGTCCTGGAACTCGTCGATGAACAGCCACCGGTACTTGGCCTGCAGCGCGTGCCGGACGGCCGCACGCGTGCGCAGCATCCGCGCCGTCATGCGAAGCAGATCCACGTAGTTGACGACGTTCCGCCGGCGCCGGACTTCGGCGTACCAGTCACGCGCCTCCACCAACACGGTCATAGCCAAGTGGTGGACGTACGCGAACCAGGCCTCGAGGAAGGGCTCGACGGTGGTCGAAGTGAAGTCGTCAACCAGCGCCTTGACCTCCTTCCCGCGGCCGGCCCAGTGCTTCTGGGTCACCTGGCCCTTCCACGCCCTGCAGAACGAGGCAAGCGAGGCAACCCGGTCGCGCCTGGCGAGGCGGATGCGGCCCTCGTACTCGTTGAAACGCTCTTGCAGCGGGCACGTCGTCTCCTCGGGGAACGCGGGCGGCGCAAGCTTCTTGAGGCGGGCCCAGAAGCAATCCACCTCCTTCCAGACCGGGGCGGGGTCGGGCGGCTCCCCGCTGCCCATGTCGAACTCGACGTCCTCGTGTTCGCAGACGGCGGCGAACCCCCCGTCCAGCTCCCAGGCCCGGACACCGGCCTCGAGCAGGTCGAGCAGCGGCTTCCATCCCGCAGCCCTCCGTTCGACGAGGAAGTCGCGCCAGGCCTGCTTGCGGAGCACGACGTTGTCGGCGTCGCCCAGCTCTTCGAAACCGGGGGCCACCTGCGCGTCCACGGGCCGCTCGCGCAGCAGGTGCGCGCAGAATGCGTGGATGGTCCCGGCGAACAGGCGCTCGATGCCGTCGAGGGCGCCGCGAAGCCTGCGCGCCTGGTCCGGGCCCGGCGCCTGCCGCAGCCGCTCTTCGAGCGCCTCCTGGAACCGCCCGCGCAGCTCGGCAGCGGCCTTCCTGGTGAACGTGACGGCCGCCATCCCGTCCACCTCGTAGACGCCGCGTTCGACCCCGGCCGCCATGCGCATGGCCAGCGAGTACGTCTTGCCAGATCCCGCGCCGGCCTCGACGAGGAAGTTGCGGTCGAAGTCCGACACGATCCGGTTGCGGGTGGATTGGTCGCGGGGCGTCGCCGCTTCAGTCATGAGACCTGAGCCTCCGGTATGCCGCCAGGGCGTCGTTTCCTTCGTTCTCCCGCTTGGCCTCCACCAATCCGGAATCCGCCACGTGGCAGGCCGCGCCGTACTCGCACCACCGGCACGCCTTCTCTCCGTCGGCCGGCGCGAAGCAGCCAGAGCCGATCAGGTCTGAGAGGTCCCGCAGAACCGCGGTCAGTCTTTCCCTGGAGGGCGCGGGGATGGTCTTGCGAGCCCAAAAGCCGCGCACCGTCGGGAAGAGGTAGGTACCGCAGACGACCCGGGCGCGCGCGTCGATGCGCTTCAGTAGCTGGGCAGCGGCAACCCCATAGAGCGCGTGCTGGAGCCTGGTGCCTTTCGCGAACTCGCCCTGCCAGTCGTCGCGCCAGTAGCTGCCCTTGTAGTCGGCAACCTCGTAGTCGTGTCCCTGCAGCCGGTTGATGCGATCGATCCGGCCATGGAGCAGAAGCCGCCGCCCGTCGCCGAGCGGGATCTCGACCAGCTCGGGCGATGCCAGTGCTTCAGGCTCACCGTCCTCGAGCGGGAACCCGAACGGCACCTCGAAACCAACCGGGTCGACGCCGTGCCGGCCCTCACACTCGGCGGTGATGAAGGCGTTCAGGTCGTCGAGGAAGTCGCGCGACTCGCGGGCGAACACCTCGTCGGAGGGGGGCGGCATCTCACGCCGCAGCGCCTCGAGGCGTTCGCGGCCCCACGCCTCCAGGCGCGGCCCATCCACCTCGAGCACGGGTCTACGCCCTTCCGCGGCCGCGGCCCGCGTGATCCGCGCGTAGAGGCCGTGCAGCTCAGTCCCTTTCGTCCTCGGGTCGAGCCAGGTGTCCTCGGCGGCCCTCCCCTCCTCGATTGGCCGCACGCCCAGCCCCTGGCGCATGAAGAAGCGCAACGGGCACTTGGCAGCTTCCTCGAGGGTCGTGGCCGACACGGGCCGCCCGGTGCGGGCCGGGTCGAGCACCAGGGCAGCCTCTGGCACGAAGCCGTCGAACGGTGTGAACCGTGCCGACTCCCGCGCGGCAGCCGCCTCGCGCCCGCGGCCCAGCGAGGGGAACTCGCGAAGAATGGCGTCCAGCACGCCAGCGGCGCGACGATTCGCGAGCCACCAGCCCGAGTCGGTGCGCGCCAGATTAGGGTTCGTGGACACCGGCGCGACCGGCTCACCAAGGTGCGCCTTCAAGCAACCGTAGGTGAGGGTCTGGTCCCCCTGCTGCAGGCGGTAGGCGTCGAGCACGATCCACGAGGGGAACGTCTCGCGGAACTCGCGCATGTCGCGGCACGAAAAGCTGTAGCACACTTGGCGGGCCGAGCCGGCAAGGGCGTCGAGCCGCGAGAGGACGAGGGCGAGCTGGCGCTCGTGCCGCTCTTGAGAGGTGGGCAGGCCCGCACCGATGACGCGGCGCTCGGCGTCGAGCAGGACGGGATCCTCGACCGCGGCGGGAAAGACGGCCCCTTCCTCGAGACCGGCCACGAAAACCAGCGGCCGGCCGTCGTAGCCCGCCTCGTCGAGCGTGGAGACGTGCAGGTGGCCGGGTTTCGGTCGCGCTCGACCCACCGCCACGGAGCCGACGCGCTGTCGTAGGAAGCGGACTCCCTCCTCGACCGGGCAGCGGTAATCGCCCAGCGCGGCCAGTTCGCCCACCGCCTGAACGATTGCCTCGAGACCGAGCACGTCGAGGCCGCCCCATCGTGCCGCGTTGTCCTTCAGGAATGCGATCGCGGCGTCCGACAGGTCACAAAGCCGTACCAAGCCTTCCGACGCGACGGGATCGGGAATTCGTTCGAGGACCGCTTCGACCCACGCCAGCAGCACGCGGGTTTGCCGCGCCTTGCGGGCGTTCCAGGCCTGTTCCTCGTCGGCGGCCTCGGGATCGGCCGCGCGGCGTTCGTACTCTTCGGCAAGCCTCGTCAACGCAAGCGAGTACGTCTCGCGTCCCCAGGCTGCCTCGGCGCGCAACAGCAGCCGGCCAGCCTGGCCCGGCGAGAGATCCACCTCGTCGCCGCCGAATCCTTTCGACCAGCAATCGCCGGATTGGAACAGCCGGCGCAGCTCGGCCGCATCGAAGTCGCTCTCGAGCCAGTCGCAGAAGCGAAGCAGCAGGCGTCCGGGCCGCGTCGTCGGGGCGGGTACGCCCGAGGAGATCGTCACCGGCCAGTCGAGGCGCGCGGCCTTCTCGAACACGAGCGACGGGGGCACGGCGGCGCTGCAGGCGATCTCGACCTGATCGAGCGGCGCCTTCGACTCGGCGATGTGGCGGAAGATCTCGTCGATCTCGGCGTCGCGCCCCCCCGCGTGGAAGAGCGTCGTCTGATCGCGGACGGCGCGCGAGGGC
>JARKSS010000109.1 GCA_029974175.1 Vicinamibacterales bacterium | reverse complement strand
CCGCGAGCTGACGACGCTCAAGCGGATGTTCAGCTTGGCGATTCAGGCCGGGAAGCTGCACCACAAGCCGCACATTCCCCTGCTCCGCGAGGACAACACCCGGACGGGGTTCTTCGAGCCGGACCAGTTCCGATCCGTGCTGGCGCATCTGCCGGAGGAGATTCGGCCGATCGTCACCTTCGCGTACATCACCGGCTGGCGCATCGCGTCGGAGATCCTGCCGCTTCAGTGGCGACAGGTCGATTTCGCCGCCGGCGAAGTGCGGCTCGATGCTGGCACGACGAAGAACAACGAAGGGCGCGTCTTTGTCATGACCGACGACCTCCGCGCGCTGCTGAAGGCACAGCAGGCCGAACACGAACGGCTGAAGAAAGCCGGCCATCTCTGCCCGTTCGTGTTCTTTCGACTCGTGGCCGACGAGCGCGGCGGCGAGAAGAAGCCGCGTCAGGTGAAGGCGTTCACGAAGGCATGGAAGAACGCGTGTCGGGCGGCGGGCTGTCCCGGTCGAATTCCGCACGACCTGCGACGGACAGCCGTGCGGAACATGGTCCGCCGCGGGATTCCTGAACGAGTGGCGATGAAGCTGACCGGCCACAAGACGCGCTCGGTCTTCGAGCGGTACAACATCGTCTCGGATGGCGACCTGCACACGGCGGCCGCGAGCCTCAGCGGGCTGATGACCGGGACCAACGCCGCGAACGGGACCAACAACGGGACCAACGCCGCGCAGACGGCGGGCGGTCACTCACGGAACGCGCGTTTTTCTTAGCAATTGATGGAGGCGCCGCCCGGATTTGAACCGGGGATGGAGGTTTTGCAGACCTCTGCCTTACCACTTGGCTACGGCGCCGTCCTGTTGCGCTCGCTGAGGTGAGCCCGCACGGGAAGCCGGCGGGACCGCCCCCGCGCTGCAAGAGGAAGGAATGGAGCGGGAAACGGGATTCGAACCCGCGACTTCGACCTTGGCAAGGTCGCACTCTACCACTGAGTTATTCCCGCTCAGCGAACACTCAAAGTACCATAGCGGCCCAGCCGAATCAAGGGTCCGGGCCCGGCCGGGGCCCCGTCAGTACCACCCCGCCGCCTCGAAGGCATCCTGGAACACCTCCACCGACAGCGGCTCGCCGCGCTCGCCGAGCAGCACCGCGACGACGTCGAAGCGGCACGGGCGATCGTGCCAGCCGCACCGGGCCAGGTAGTCGGCCGCCATAGCGGTGACCTTCGCCTGCTTGTGCAGCGTCACGGCCTCGGCCGGGTACCCCCGGTGCGTGGTCGTGCGCGCCTTCACCTCGACGAACACCAGCGTCGGGCCGTCGCGGGCGATGATGTCGATTTCACCCATGCGGGTGCGGTAGCCGCGGGCAAGAATCGCGTACCCCCGCCGGCGCAGCTCGTCGCAGGCCGCGTTTTCGCCCGATTTTCCAAGGAAGATTCGATCAGGGGCGGGCATACGCCCCTGGAAGGGTGCAAAGGACGAGCCGGTCGGGCGGCCGCAAGGGCCGCCCCTACTTCCGCTTCCAGCGGGTGCCGGCGGGGGTGTCCTCGAGGACGATGCCGCGATCGAGCAGGTCCTGGCGGATGCGGTCGGCGGCGGCAAAGTCGCGGCGGCGGCGCGCGGCCTGCCGCTCGGCAATCAGGCGCTCGACCTCCTCGGGCGGTACGCCGGCCTTCGCCTCCTCGGCCCGCCGCAGCGAGATGACGCCGAGGATCCGGTCGAAGTGCTCGAACGCCTCCCGGATGGCCGCGACGTCGGGGATGCCCACCTCGCCGGCGTCAATCGCCGTGTTGAGGGCGCGCACCAGGTCGAACAGCACGCCCATCGCGCCGGCCGTGTTCAGGTCGGCCTCGAGCATCTCGCCGAACGACCGCCTGGCGGCCGCCACGCGCTCGGCAACCGCCGGGCTCGCCTCGGCGCGCGTCACCAGGTCGAGGCGCGCGAGGAAGTCGGTCAGCCGCCGCAGCGCCTCGTCGGCCTGCTGCAGGCTGTCCCACGTGAACATCAGCTGCTTCCGGTAGTGGGTCGAGAGCAGCAGGTAGCGCAGCGCCGAGGCCCGGTAGCCCTGCTGCAGCACCTCGGGGATGGTGAACTGGTTGCCGAGCGACTTGGACA
>JARKSS010000106.1 GCA_029974175.1 Vicinamibacterales bacterium | reverse complement strand
GGTACTCGCGGGCCTTCAGGATGTCGCGGTTCTGCTCGGCCGCGATGGCGAGCGCCTGCTCGAGCGTGAGCATCTTGACCGGCGCCGCCGCCTCGGGCTGCACGGCCTGCGCCGCCGACGCGGCCTGGCTGACCAGCCCGGCCGACGGCCTCCCCGCCGCCAGCATCCCCTCGCGAAGCGTCGAGAGCGCCACCCCCGTCGGGGCGCCCTGGCCGGCCGGGGCCTGGGCGAGCGCCGCCGAGGGCGTCAGCGCCAGCGCCAGAACGACGAGCGCGGAGGTGGCCACGGCCGCCACCTTCTTCTTCCGGTTCCGCCCGAGCAGCCAGGCGGTGACGTCGTCGAGAAGCGAGTACACGACGGGCACCACGATCAGCGTGAGAAGGGTCGAGGTGATCAGGCCGCCGACGACCGCGCGGGCCATCGGCGCCCGGAACTCGGCGCCCTCGCCGATGGCGAAGAACAGCGGCAGCATGCCGAAGATCATCGCCGAGGTCGTCATCATGATCGGCCGGAGCCGCGTGCGCCCGGCGAGGATCAGCGCCTCGCGCCGCTCGAGACCCCGCGACCGCAAGACCTTCGTGTAGTCCACCAGCAGGATCGCGTTCTTCGTGACGAGCCCCATCAGCATGATCAGGCCGATGAGGGACATGATGTTGATGGTGTCGCCGGTCAGCACGAGCGTTCCCGCCATGCCGACCACCGAGAGCGGGAGCGAGAACATGATGGCCAGCGGGTCCATGAACGACTCGAACTGGGCCGCCAAAATCAGGTAGACCAGGATGACGGCCAGGAGCAGCGCCTCGGCCATGTAGCCGAACGACTCGACCATCATCTCGGTGTCGCCGCCGATGACCACCCGGTAGCCGGGGGCCATCTCGACCTTCTCGGCGGCGGCGAGGGCCAGGTTGCTGGCCGTCCCGAGCGGGAGGTTGTCGAGGTTGGCATCGACGGTCACCTGCCGCGACAGGTCGCGGCGGTTGATCTCGGCCGGCGAGGTGGCGCGGGTGAAGGTGACCAGGTCGCTGAGCGAGACGAGCGCGATCCCCTCGGCCGACGGCACCGTCACCTTCAGGTCGCCGATCTGCGACACCTGGGAGCGCAGTTCCTGCGGCAGCCGCACGCGGACGGCCACGCCCTCTCCCTCCTCGTCCTCGTAGGTGGTGACGGCCTGGCCGCCCACGAGCACGGCCACCGTGTTGGCGACCGCGGCGCTGCCGAGGCCCGTTGCGGCGGCCCGCTCGCGGTCGACGATCAGCCGGTACTCGGGCAGGTCGAGCTCCATCGTTGCCTCGATGTCCACGATGCCCGGGATGTTGTACAGCTCGTGCTTCACCTGCGCGGCGTACTGCTTGAGCGTGGCGATGTCCTCGCCCTGCAGCACGACCTGCAGCGGCTTCTGGAACGAGTCGGGCTCCTCCTGCACCGAGAGGACGATCCCGGGGACCTTCTGCAGGCGCAGCCGCGCGTCGTGCGCGAATTCCCTGAGGCTGCGGTCGCGCTCGTCCTTGGGCACCAGCTTCACGAACACCGTCGCGTCGCGCACCGTGTCGGAGTCGCCGGAGCCGATCGACGCGTAGGTGTACTGGACCTCCTCGAACTCGGCGAGCGCGCCGAGCACCTCCTCGAGGCGGCCGCGGGTCTCGGCAAACGACGAGCCGGGCCCGCTCTTGAACTTCACGACGAACTCGCCCTGGTCCATCGGCGTCATGAACTCGGTCTGCAGGAGGGCGAGGACGCCGAGCCCGGCGACGAACGCCGCCACCGCCACGCCCGACACCACCAGCCGGTGATCGAGCGCCCACCCGATGACGCCCTTGTACTTGTCGGCCATCCGCTCGAACCACTCGTTGAAACGGTCGAGCGCCCGCTGCAGGACGTTGCGCCGACCCTTCCGCTCGATGTCGGGGTCGATCCAGCGCGACGAGAGCATCGGGTCGAGCGTGAACGAGACGAACAGCGAGACGAGCACGGCGAAGGCGACCGTCAGGCCGAACTGGTAGAAGAAGCGGCCGACGACGCCCTTCATGAAAGCGACCGGCACGAACACGGCGACGATCGACATGGTCGTGGCCAGCACTGCCAGGCCGATCTCGGCCGTCCCCTTGCGCGCGGCCTCGAAGTGGTCTTCGCCGCGCTCGAGGTGCCGGACGATGTTCTCGCGGACGACGATCGCGTCGTCGATCAGCAGCCCGATCGCGAGCGACAGCGCCATCAGCGTCAGCATGTTCAGCGTCATCCCCAGGAAGTACATGACGATGAACGACGAGATGACGGAGATCGGCAGCGTCAGGCCCGTGATGACCGTCGAGCGCCACGAGTTCAGGAAGCAGAAGACGATGAGGATCGTCAGCAGGCCGCCGAGGATGAGCGTGTTCTGGACGTCGTGCACCGCCTCGCGGATGAACACCGAGGTGTCGCGCACCACCTGCAGCTCGACCCCCTCCGGCATCTCGGCCTGGAGCGCCTCGAGCTCGGCGCGGACGCCGTCCACCACGCTCACGGTGTTGGCCTTGGTCTGCTTGGTGATGTCGATCGCGACCGCCGGCTCGCCGTCGATGAGCGCCAGCGTCCGCGGCTCCTCGATCGTGTCGGTGATCGTCGCCACGTCGCCGAGCCGGATCGGCTGCCCGCCGCGCCGCGCGATCACCATGTTCGCGTAGCCGTCGGTGCTGGTCGGCTTCCCCGAGATCCGGAGCGGGATCTCGGCGCCCCCGCTCGTCAGCCGACCCAGCGGGGTGTTGACGTTCTCCGACGCCAGGCCCGCCACGACCTCGTCAACACCCATGCCCAGGGCCGAGAGGCGGGCGGGGTCGAGATCCACGGCCACCTCGCGCGTCGAATCGCCGATGAGCTTCGCGCGCGCGACGCCCGACACCCCCTCGAGGCGCCGCTTCACCCGGCGGTCGGCCAGCGTGGTCAACTCGCGCGCCGACAGCGTCTTCGACCGGACCGCGACCGAGATGACCGGCATCGCCTGGAAGTCGAACTTCTGGATGACCGGGTCGCCCATGTTCGCGGGCAGGTCGCGGCGGATCGCGTTGATCTTGGCGCGCGCCTCCTGCGAAGCGCTGTCCACCTCGACCTCGAGGTCGAACTCCACGATGATCATCGCGAGGCCCTCGCGCGAGATCGAGTTGACGTGCTTCACCCCCGACATCGGGTTCAGCGCCTCCTCGATCTTCCTGCTCACCTCGCGCTCGACCGTTTCGGGCGACGCGCCCGGCAGCTCGGCGACGACCGAGAGCACCGGGATCTCGACCTCGGGCATCATGTCCGTCGGCAGCCGTCTCCAGGAGAAGATGCCGAGGGTGACGAGCGTCAGCATCATCACCGTCGCGACGACGGGCCGGTTGATCGACAGGTTAGAGAGGAACATCGCTACGCCCCCTGGCCGCTGGCGGGGGCAATCCGGTCGCCCGGCTTCAGCGCGAACGAGCCGCGGGTCACCACCTGCTCGCCTGCCTGCAGGCCGTCGAGGATCTCGACCGAGGTCGCCGTCGCCGCGCCGATCCGCACCTGGCGCCGGTCCGCCGTGTCACCGCGAACGACCCACACGTCGGCCGTTCCCTGCTCCACGTTCCAGTTCTGCAGCGCCTCGCGCGGCACCTGCAGCACCCCGCTCCGGTTGGCCACGAGGATCCGCCCCTTCACGAACGCCCCGGCCTTCAGCTGGCCGTCGGTGTTGCGCACCTCGGCCACCACCTTCGCCGACCGGCTGGCCGGGTCAATCGTCGGGTTGATGAACATCACCTTGCCCGTGAACGTGCGGCCGGGCAGCGCGTCGGTGGTGAATTCCAGCGGCTGCCCCACCTTCACCTGCGCCAGGCGCGACGAGGGCACCGAGACGGTCAGGTCGAGCAGCCGGTTGTCCACGATCCGGAAGAGCGGAAGGCCTCCGCCGCCCATGTTCTCGACCCGGTCGCCGACGTTGACGGCGCGCAGGGCGATGACGCCGTCGATCGGCGCCGTGATGAACGACTTGGCGAGCCTGGCCTGCGCGGCCTGCACCTGCGCGCGCGCCGCCGCCGTGGCGGCCTCGGCCGCGTCCACGGCCGTCTTCGCGTCGTCGAGGTTCTGCGGCGTGATCAAGCCGTACTGCTTGAGCTGCAGCGCGCGCTCGTATTCGCGGCGCGCCCGCGCCTCGTTGACGCGCGCCTGGGCCTCCATCGCCTCGAGCGCCTTGAGTCCCGCCTCTGTCTCGGTCGTGTCGAGCCGCGCGAGGCGCGCGCCCCGGCGCACCGGCACCCACTCGGCGACGTAGACGGCGTTGACGATGCCCGAGACCTCCGATTTCACGTCGGCCGAGAACTTGGGCTCCAGTGAGCCGACTACCTCCACCGAGTCCTGGAGATCGGTCGCCGCCACGGTCGCGACGCCCACCGCCACGGGAGGCTTGCCGGCCGCGGGGGCGGCCGACGCGGACGGCTCCGGTGCCGAACCGCAGCCCGCCGCTGCGGCCGCCACGGCACCGATGATCGCCAGGAAGAGGACTTGACGCCCGATCCGTCTCATGGTTTTTCGTCTCCTTGCTCCCGCCGTTCTCTGAACACGCCGTCGAACACCAGGTCGAGAACCCGGCGAAGCCGCGCCGGGCTCACCGGCTCGAGGCTCGGGTGGAGATGCCGCGAAGCCGCCGACCCGATCACGCCGATCACCGCAAGCGCCACATCCTCGGAACGGACCGCCCGCAGCTCCCCTGACGCCACGCCCGCTTCGACGATTTCCTTCAGCGCGCCTCCCAGGACGCGCTCGACTTCGACGAGGTCGAAGTCGGGGGCGTTGCCCGCCGGGTCGTGGAACGCCCGGTGCACCACCTGGATCACCGGCACGTTCTCCATGAAGAGGCCGTAGAGGTCCTCGCACAGGCGCGTCAGGCGCTCGCGCGTCGTCCCGGGCATCGCCACGGCCTTGGCCGCCGTCGTCCGGAACGCCTCGAGACCCTCGAGCAGGATGGCCTGGAAAACCCCCTCCTTGCTCCCGAAGTGGTAGTAGAGAGCCGGCTTGGTGACGCTGGCCAGCTCGACGATCTCGCGGACCGATGCCGCGGAATAACCTTTCTTGTTGAAAACCTGGACCGCAGCCCTGAGCAGGCGGCTCCGCGTGTGCTCGTCCCGTTCGGCCTGCGGCACGGCAGCCTGCGGCGGCGGCAACCCGTTGGGAAGCGTGTTCAAGGCAATGACTCCATGGGGCTGAATTTACCTACCGGTCGGTAAGCGCTACCTACCGGTCGGTAACTATAGCAGACGGAGCTCGACCCTAACAAGTTCCCGAAGGGGGAGCAGGATTCAGGATTCGGGATTCAGGGGACGGAGGAGGATTCGGGATTCAGCGGGCGGGTTCGGCGCCTGATGCCCGACTCTCGACCTCCGACTCCTGACTCCCGATTCCCGATTCCTGAATCCCGACTCCTGATCCCCAGGGTGGACAACCCCTGAACGATGCGTAAGACTGTCAATCGGGATTCCTCCTACAGGGCCAGGTGAGCGATGCCGCAGCAGCAGGACGTCGAGCTGATGGACCGTGGCCAGCCGGTCATCCCCCAGAAGGCGGACGAGGTGGTGCTCGACGCGTTCAGGCGGTGGGGCTACCTCGAGGCCAACCTCGACCCGCTCGGGTTTCTCCGGCCGCAGCCGCACCCCGAGCTGCAGGGCGACAGTGACGCCGCCCGGCAGGCCCGCGCGTGGTACTGCGGATCGCTCGGCGTCGAGTTCATGCACATCCCCGACCCCGAGCGGCGGCGGTGGGTGCAGGAGCGGATGGAGGCGCCGGCGCCGCCGATCGACCCGCAGGCGGTCTTCGAGCGGCTGCTGCGCGCTGAAACCTTCGAGGTGGTCCTGCACGGCCGTTACCCCGGTTCGAAGCGGTTCTCGCTCGAGGGGGTGACGGCGCTGATCCCGCTGCTCGACGAGGTGCTCGAGACGGCGGCGGCCCGGGGCCTGCGGGAGGCGCTCATCGGCATGAGCCACCGCGGCCGCCTCAACGTGATGGTGCACATCGTCGGCAGGCCGGTGCGCGACGTCTACGCCGGGTTCGAAGACCCCGACCCCAAGAGCGTGCTCGGCAGCGGCGACGTGAAGTACCACATGGGGGCGACCGGCACCTATCGGACGCGTGCGGGGGTCGAACTGCGGGTGAAGCTGGTGTCGAACCCGAGCCACCTCGAGGCGGTCTACCCGGTCGCGCTCGGGCGCACCCGGGCCAGGCAGACGCGCGAGGGAAAGGGTGCGCGGCAGCGCGTGATGCCGATCGTGCTGCACGGCGACGCGGCGTTCGCCGGCCAGGGGATCACGGCCGAGGCATTGAACCTCGCCGATCTACCGGGCTACACGGTGGGCGGGGCGGTGCACATCGTGGTCAACAACCTGCTCGGCTTCACGACGCCCGACCGGGAGCTGCACGCCTCGCCGTTCGCCACCGACGTGGCGCACCGGCTGATGGTGCCGATCTTCCACGTGAACGGCGAAGACCTCGAGGCCGTGGTCCGGGCGGCGCGGCTCGCCACGGAGTTCCGCTACACCTTCGGCACCGACGCCGTGATCGACATGATCGGCTACCGGCGGCACGGTCACAGCGAGGTGGACGATCCCACCATCACCCAGCCGCTGATGTACAAGGCGATCAAGTCGCACCCCCCGCTCTGGGAGATTCACGCCCGGCGCGCCGGCATCGAGCCGGGAGACGCCCCCGCCCGGGTGCGGGAGGAGTACAGCCGCGCGCAGGAGGAGGCCAGCCAGCTCGAAGCCCGGGTGCCCCTGGCCCAGCTCCCCGACTACTGGTCCCCGTACCACGGCGGCTGCCACGACAAGAAGGACGAGATCGACACCGGCGTCCCGCTCGAGACGCTGCGCGAGTTGACGGCGAAGCTGACCTCGTGGCCCGACGACTTCCACGTGCACCCGAAGGTGCGGAAGCTGCTCGAGCAGCGGGCCGCGATGGTCGAGGGGAGGCACCGCCTCGACTACGGCATGGCCGAGTCGCTGGCCTTCGCCACGCTGCTGATCGAGGGACACCCCGTCCGCCTCACGGGGCAGGACAGCGAGCGCGGGACCTTCAACCAGCGCCATGCCGTGCTGATCGACGTCGAAACCGAGCGGAAGTACATGCCGCTCGGTCACCTGGCGCCGAACCAGGGGGCCTGCGAGATCTACAACTCGACCCTTTCGGAGGCCGCGATCCTGGGCTTCGAGTACGGCTACAGCCGCGACTACCCCGAGGCGCTCGTCCTCTGGGAGGCGCAGTTCGGCGACTTCGCCAACAACGCGCAGGTGATCATCGACCAGTTCCTCAGCGCGGGCGAGGACAAGTGGGGCCTCCTCTCGGGGCTCGTCCTGCTGCTGCCGCACGGCTACGAGGGCCAGGGGCCCGAGCACTCGAGCGCACGCATCGAGCGGTTCCTGCAGCTGGCTGCCGAGGACAATTTGCAGCTCTGCCAGCCCTCGACCGCCGCCCAGTACTTCCACCTGCTGCGGCGCCAGGCGCTGCGGAAGTGGCGCAAGCCGCTGGTCGTGTTCACGCCCAAGAGCATGCTGCGCCACCCTGCGTCCTCCTCGCCCATCGAGGAACTGACGCGCGGGCGCTTCCGGACGGTGCTCGGCGACGAGCAGGCCGCGCCCGGCGCGCGCCGGGTGCTGGTTGCGTCGGGGAAGATCCTTCACGAGCTGCGGGCCGAGAGCGAGCGCCGCGGCGACACGGCAACGGCGATCATCGGCCTCGAGCAGCTCTACCCCTTCCCGACGACGCCGCTGTCGGCCGCCCTGGGCCGCTACCCCGAGGCCCGCGAGGTCGTGTGGGTCCAGGAGGAGCCGAAGAACAACGGGGCCCACTTCTACGTCGTTCCGCGGCTGCGGGCCATCGTGCGCCACCCGCGCGTCCGCTCGGTGAAGCGCCGCGCCTCGGCCAGCCCGGCGACCGGCTCGGGCAAGGCGCACCTGCTCGAGCAGCAGGCGCTGCTCGCGCTCGCCTTCACCTCGAGCGGGGAACCGGAGGACTGACTCAGGATTCAGGAGTCAGGAGTCGGGACTCAGGGCATCCCCTGACTCCCGACTCCCGATTCCTGAATCCTGAATCCTGACTGCCGATTCCTGATACATTGACGCCAACCGAGGAGGGCGAATGCTCGGCTGGCTGCAGGTATCGCAGTTCACGGTGTTCCTCGCGCTGGCGGCCGCCGGCTTCACCGTGCTGCTGATCTCGCTGGTCTTCGGCGAGCTGTTCGAGCACATCGGGCTCGACCACGACGCCGACGACCTCTCCCACGGCGGCCCGGGGTTCTTCAGCACCCGCGTGATGAGCGTCTTCGTGACGACCTTCGGCGGGGCCGGCGCCCTGGCCACCTACTTCAAGCTCTCGGCGCTGCCCGCCTCGCTGATCGGGTTTCTGACCGGCATCTTTTTCGCCACGCTCATCTACCTGTTCGCGCGGTTCCTCTACGGGCAGCAGGCTACCTCCGAGATCCGCGGCACCGAGCTGGTGGGGCGCCAGGCCCGGGTCGTAGTGGCGATCCCCGCCGGAGGCGTCGGACAGGTGCGTTGCCGGGTCGGCGAGGAGCTGGTGGACAAGATCGCCCGCTCGTCCGACGGCCTGGCGATCCCCGAGAACACGGCCGTCACGATCTCGGAGGTGCTGGGCGAGATGGTGGTGGTGAAGGCGGCGTCGGCCGAACAAAGCTAGCCCGGATTATTCGTGAGCACCGCCGGGACGACGCGGCCCGAACCGGCAAGGCAAGCGCGAAGAATGTAAGGGGTATTCCATGCTGGGCGAGATCCTCCTCATCCCGATCGTGGTGGTGGTCGTCGCGCTGTCGGTGTTGATCGCGGGGCTCCTGTTCGCCCGCAACTACATCAAGGTGTCGCCGAACGTCGTGGCCGTGCTGAGCGGGCGCAAGCGCAAGCTGCCCGACGGGCGGGTGGTGGGCTACCGGATGGTGAAGGGAGGCGCGGCCCTCCGGATCCCGCTGCTCGAGAAGGTCGAGTACTTCTGGCTGAACGTGATGACGATCCCGCTGGAGATCCGGCGGGCGTACACGCTCAAGGGCGTGCCGGTGTCGGTGAAGGCGGTGGCCAACGTGAAGATCCGCAGCGACGACACCTCGCTGCAGGCCGCCGCCGAGCGGTTCCTCGGGATGACGCGCGACCAGATCCAGCAGGTGATCTTCCAGACGCTCGAAGGACACCTGCGCTCGATCCTGGGCACGCTGACCGTCGAGGAGATCAACAACGACCGCCAGAGCTTCGCCCAGAAGCTGACGAGCGAGGCGGCGGTGGATCTCGAGAAGATGGGCCTCGGCGTGGACGTCCTGACGATCCAGGAGATCAGCGACGAGGAGGACTACCTCAACGCGCTCGGCAAGCGCCGCACGGCCGAAGTGAAGCGCGATGCGACGATCGGTGAAGCCGAGGCCACGCGCGATGCCAAGATCAAGTCGGCCCTGGCGCTGCAGGAAGGCGAGAAGGCGCGCTTCTCGGCCGAGGCGGAGATCGCGCTGGCCCAGCGCGACTTCATGATCCGCCAGGCCCAGTACCAGGCCGAGGTCGAGACCCAGAAGGCCGCCGCCGCGCAGGCCGGCCCGCTCTCGGAGGCCAAGGCCCGCCAGGGGGTCGTCGCCGAGGAGGTGAGGGTCGAACGCCAGCGCACGCAGGAGATGATCGCGGTCCAGGAGCAGGAGGTCCTGCGGAAGCAGAAAGAGCTGGAGGCGACCGTCATCAAGCCGGCCGAGGCCGACCGCCAGGCGGCCATCGTGCGGGCCGAGGCCGCCAAGCAGGCCTCGGTGCTCGAGGCCGAGGGACGCCGGGCGGCGCTCATCGCACTGGCCGAGGCCGAGCAGGAGAAGCTGCGGAAGGAAGGCATCGGCCGGGCCGCCGCGGTCGAGGCCGAGGGGCACGCCGAGGCGGCGAAGATCGAGGCGATCGGCCTGGCGCAGGCCAAGGCCATCGAGGCCCAGGGCGTTGCCGAGGCCACGGCCATCCTCCGCAAGGCCGAGGCGTGGCAGCAGTTCAACGAGGCCGCCAAGCTTCAGACGATCCTCGAGAAGCTCCCCGCGATCATCCAGGCCTCGACCGGGGTGTTCGGCGCCGTGGCCGCGCCGCTCGGCAACATCGACAAGCTGGTGGTGATCGACCAGGGCGGGGCCGCCAACGGGACGGCGAGCGGCGTGGAGCGGCTGGCGAAGGTGAGCCCGGCGCTCGTCTTCAACCTGCTGCAGCAGCTGCAGGCGCTTGGCCTCGACGTGCCGGCCGTGCTGCAGCAGCTCGGCGTTCAGCCGCCCGCGACGGCACAGTCGCCCACCGTGCCGCCCCCGACGGTTTGAACCACAAAGAGCACGAAGAACACAAAGGCAGCCGCTGGCAGGCCGTGGTGAACGTCGCCACGGCCCGCCGGCGTGGACGCCCTGTGCCCGCCCCCCGGCCGAGGCACTGTCTCGAGCGCGGCGCAGAGCCGGCCTTCGGGCGCGGCGCGCACCGCCGCGCGCTGACGGGCACGCCGGGCGAGGGCAAGCAGGCTCATTCACCCGCCCTGTTTGCCGTCGCCCGGTCCGCCCGTCGGCGGCCCGGCCGCTACGTGGCCGGCCCCGAAGGCCGGCACCCCGCCGCCTTCCTGTCCTTTGTGTCCTTTGTGGTTGAGATCGTGAGGGGCCTCGGCCTCAGTCTGCGGCCTCGATGCGCACGCGGAGCGACCGGATGTCGTGCGCAATCGTTTCCAGCTCGCTCTCCATGGCGGTGAGCTTCGCCTGTTCGGCGCGCACGAAGCGCGAGTAGGGGGCAATCGCCTCCTCGATCCGCTGGCGCCCCCGCATCATCTCGCGCTCGAACTCGGCCCGGAGCGCACCGGCCAGCCTCGTGCGCAGCGCGCTCACCTTGGTGCGCATCTCCTCCTTCGCGCGCCTCCGCCTTGCCGGCAGGATGAAGAAGCCGAGCGCGGCAATCACGCCCGCCATCAGCATCCCCGTGACATCGGCGGCCGCGCTGGTGGCCGCGAGCGACACCACCGTCCCCAGGCCCAGCGCCCCGGCCCCGACCGCCGCCGAGGCGGCCACGGCGTTGCGCGCGCCGTCGGCCAGCGCCTGGGCCTCGCGGGCCTTGTCGTACCCCTCGACCACGCGCTGCGCCTCGCGCCCCACCGAGTCGATCAGGCGCGAGCGATCGGCGTGGAACGCCGCCGACGACTGGTCGCCCAGGATACGGTCGCGGTGCTGCCGCCGCCGCTCGGCCAGCCGCTCGGTCACCGCCTGCCACTGCCGGAAATCGGCGTCCACGATCCAGTCGATCAGCTCGCCCACCTTGCGCTCGATCAGCTGCGGCGCGTCGGCGACGACCTCGCGCTCGAACTCCCGCTGGATCCGGCTGCGGTTGAGGAGGTCGAAGACGCGGCCAATCCGCAGCGTGTCGTCGAAGTAGCGGTGGCCGCGCTGCTCCATGTCCACCAGCGTCTTCTCGATGTCGGCCATGCGGAACGCCACGTCGCGCGCCATGTCCGCGCAGTACACCTCGAGCTGGCGGTCCACCTCGCCGAGCGCCTCGAGGTCGTCCTTCAGCAGCGCGAGGCGGGAGGCGGCCAGCGAGCGCTGGGTCTCGAGCAGGTGTGATGCCACGCCGAGCGGGCTCAGCAGCTTCAGCCGCAGCCGGCTTTCCTCGTCGAGCGTCTCGGTCACGTAGCGCTCGAGCGCCTCGAAGCGGCTGCGCTCCCAGAGCCCCGGCTCGCCCAGCTTCGCGCGCAGGGCCAGCCGCGAGCTGACCGGGAAGACTTCGGGCGTCGTGCCGAGCAGCACCGCGGCGTGCCGCTCCACGAAACTGCGCACCTCGGCGACCTGGTCCTCGCGCTCGAGGATGTCCACCTTGTTGATGGCCACCACCACCTTCTTGCCCCAGTCGCGAATCCGCTCGAGGAAGGCCCGCTCGGTCTCGGTGAACGGCCGGTCGGCCGAGGTGACGAACAGCACCAGGTCGGCGCGCGGCACGAAGCGCGACGTGATCATCTCGTGCTCGCGCATGATGGCATTGGTGCCGGGGGTGTCGACGATCTGGATGTCGCGAAGCATCTCGACCGGCGCCGTCACCGCGTAGAGATGCTCTTCGATCGCGGCGCGCGAATGGTTTTCGCCGTGCCGCAGCACCTCGACCTCGGTCGTCGTCGGCGTGACCCCTTCCCGCAAGACCTCACGCCCGAGCAGCGCGTTGACGAAGGCGCTCTTGCCCGCGTTGAACTCGCCCACCACCACGAGCAGGAACAGCTCGTCGAGCTGCGCGATCGAGCGCTCGAGGGTGCGCTCGACCTCACGATCGGCGCCGTGCCGCGCCAGCACGGCGCGCAGGTCGCCCAGCACGCGCCGCTCGTCGTGCAGCAACGCCTCGCGCTCGGGCGTCAGGATCCGTTTCATAGCCATCTGGAGGGGCTCACGGCTTGCGCCGCCGGGACAGCCGGCCTCGAAGGAACGCCAGGGCCGAACGGGCCGCCGCGCCCGCCAGCCGGGGGGCCGTCACCGGGCCGGGCGCCCGCAGCTCACCCGCACGGTACTGCCGCAGAGCTTCAGCCCGCCGCAGTTTACCCGAAGACGTGCGCGGCAGCGAACCGGCCGCCACCACCGCAACCTCGTCGGGAACGAGCAAGGTGTGCTCGATGATCGCCTGCGCGCAGGCCGCGGCCATCTCGCCGAACCGCGAGGGCGGAACGCCGCGCCGGGCCTCGACGACCACGAGCAGTCGTTCGCCCTCGGCCCCTTCCGGCAGCCAGCTGACCGCCACGGTGCACCCCTCGCGCACGCCGGGCACGCCTTCCACCGCGCGCTCGACCTCGCCCGGATCGTGATTGCGGCCGCGCAGCAGCAGGATGTCGCGAAGCCGCCCTACAAGGTACAGCTCGCCCTCGGACACGAAGCCAAGGTCTCCCGTCCGCAGCCAGCCGTCGCACCACGCCGACGCGCTTGCCTCCGGCCTCCGGAAGTACCCCTCCATCGTGGAGGGACCGCGGCACTGAACCTCGCCGACACGACCCTCGGGCACCGAACGCCCGTCCGTGCCGGCAATCCGGACCTCGACGCCGGGAATCGGCCGGCCGACCGACACGATCTCCCGCCCGCTGTCCTGCCTCCGAGCAACCCCCTCCAACTCGAGCCCGTCGCGGTCGAACCGCGCCGCCTTCATGCCGCGCCCCGGCGGGCTGAAGGTGACGGCCAGCGAGGCTTCCGAGAGGCCGTAGACGGGTGTCAGCGTCCGCTCGTCGAACCCCCATCGCGCGAAACGGCGGGCGAACTCTCGCAGGACGCCGGCCACCACCGTCTCGGCCCCACACAGTGCCAAGCGCCACGAGGAGAGATCGATCCCCTCGAGGTCCTCGTCGCGGATCCGGCGCGCCGCAAGGCTGTAGGCAAACGTCGGTGCCGGCGAGATCGTCGCCCGCCAGGTTGAAATGGCGCGCAGCCAGACGGCTGGCGACGCGACGAACGCCTCGGGGGGGATCAGCGTGATGGTGCCGGGCCGCTCGAGCGCGGTGAACACGCAGCCAATCAGCCCCATGTCGTGGTAGAGGGGCAGCCAGCTCACGCCGGAGTGGACGACCCCGTCCTCCTCTGGCCAGAAGCCGTTCAGCGCGATTGCCTGCGCCGTCACGGCACGGTGAGACAGCGCCACCGGCTTCGGGTCGCGCGTCGTCCCCGAGGAGAACTGGATCAGTGCGAGGTCGCCGGGACTTGGTGATGCGGCCTCTGCACTGCCGGTTAGGTCGTCGGGCACGAGGCACCCGAGCGGCGGCCTCGCGCGCCTCGCCGTCTCGCCGAGCAGCCTCCTGACCCCGCGATCGGCAAGCACGAGCTTCGCCCCGACCGCGTCAATCATCCGGGCCGCCGAATCGTGGTACTCGCCGAGGCGGCCGAGGCGGACGGGCGGATACAGCGGCACCGGCACAGCGCCGGCCGCGACAATGCCGAAGAACGACTCGATGAAGGCCGGCCCCGTGGGGAAGATCAGCGCGACGCGGTCGCCGCGCGCCACGCCCCGGGCCGCCAGCCCGCCGGCGACCCGCAAGGCGCGGCGCCACACCTCGGCCCACGGCAGCCAGGCGGCTTGCTTCCCGTCGCGGTCCAGCACGCGGATGCCGGTCGTGTTGTTTCCGGCAGCGCGGCGCAGCAGGTCAACCAGCGTCGGCGGCGCGTCCTTCACGCTTCCTCCGGATCGCCGAGACCAGGTCGCCCACGGTTCTCAAGCTTTCCGCGTCGTCGTCGAGGGCAATCCTGAACCGGCTCTCGATCTCCACCACCAGCGTGAGCTGACGCAGCGAGTCGAGCGCGAGCGCGGACGACAGCGGTACGTCGGGCGAGAGCGTTCCGGTGAAGCCGAGATGACGACGCGCCACCTCGGTCACACCCGCCAGGATCTCGGCCTCCTCGAGGAGGCGCTCCTCGGCCTTGATCCGGACAGTGAGCAGCAGCGCGTTCGCCGCGCTGAAGACCAGCGCGGCAAGCCACGCGGTGTGCACCAGCGGGAGCGCTGCCATTTCCACCGTCACCGCAACGTAGTTGGGATGGCGGATCCACCGATAGGGACCCGTGGTGATCCGGGCATCGCCGGGCACGTACAGCACGTTGGTGGTCCAGCGTCCCTGCAGTGCGTGGATCACCCAGTAGCGCACGGCTTGCGCCGCCAGCACCAGGCCCAGCATCGGGATGCCCAGCGCCGGCCTCCAGGGGCGCCCGATCAGCCACACCTCGAGCGGGCACGCCGCGAGAAAGGCGGCGTGCAGGGCGACCATCGCCGGGTAGTGCGAGCGCCCGGCCTCGATGGCGCCGCGTGCGCGTGCGCGCTTCCCGTTCCGCCTGGAGATCACCAGCTCGATCCCGCGCTCCACCGCGACGAGGGCGATCAGCAGACTGTAGGCGAGGCGCGTCTCCATCGGTCGTGTCCCGGCCGGCGGTCACCACCGCAGCAGGACCAGCTCGCTGCAGAAGCCCGGCCCCATCGCAATCATCAGGCCGTATCCGCCGGGCGGCGGCGCGGCATCGCGCATCACGTCCTCGAGTACGAGCAGGATCGACGCCGACGACAGGTTCCCCGCCTCGCGCAGGCTCCGCCAGCTTGCGTCGAGGGCGGCGGCATCGAGGCCGAGCGCCTGCTGCATCGCCTCGAGCACCTTCGGCCCGCCGGGGTGCGAGATCCACGCCTGGATGTCGCCGCGCGTCAGTCCCTGGTCGCAAAGGAACGAATCGACGTCGCCCCCCAGCTTGTCGAGCACGACCGCCGGAACGTCGGGGGAGAGGACGACGTGAAAGCCCGACTCGGAGATGGACCACCCCATCACGTGTTCGGAGCCGCGATAGAACACCGAGCGTGTCGCCACGATGCTCGGCCCGTGACACCGGCACGCGTCATCGGCAGCCACGACCGCGGCCGCCGCCCCATCGCCGAACAGGCCCGTCGCGATGAGGTTCGGCACCGAGAGGTCTTCCTTCTGCAGGGTGAGCGAGCAGAGCTCCACGGAGAGGAGGACGGCCACCCGGCCCCCGCTGCCTCGCAACAGGTCGGCGGTGCGCGAGATGCCGGCCGCGCCGGCAACGCAGCCAAGGCCGAAGATTGGCACCCGGCGCACGTGCGCCGGAAGGTGCAGCCGGTTGACGAGACGGGCGTCGAGCGACGGCGTGGAGATGCCGGTGACCGACACGAAGACGATGGCATCCACATCGCCCGCGTCGAGTCCAGCGGCTTCGAGCGCCGCGCGCACCGCCTCGGCACCAACCTCCTCGCCCACCCGGATCCAGGCGTCGTTGGCCTGCCCCCAGGTCTCGAGGCGGTCGTAGTCGTCGAGCGGCAGCGCGAGGTGGCGTCCGCCGACGAGGACGTTGCGGTGGAGCTGTTCGAGGCGATCGAGGTTGTAGTGGCGGCGTCCCCAGGCGCGCCTGAAGGCGGCACTGAGCGCAGCCTGGTCGTAGTAGTGCGGCGGGAAGGCGTGCCGCACGGCGGCAATTTTCACGGTCAGATCCCGGCGCCAATCATATCACCGGGCGCGGGACGAACCCGGCCGCGCCTCGCGAGCGCCTCGTAGGCGAGCCCCGTCGCGGCGCCGAACACCGCGTGCGCCGCTATCATCAGCGCCTCCCGCCGCGGCGGCTGCTTTTCGGACGAGGGACGGATGCCAGCGGCCGGCAGCCAGCCGAGGTAGCTCCCCGCCCAGACAACCAGCCCCCAGAGCACGCCTCCACTGACGGGTCCCAACGGAATGCGCGGCGCGAGGCCACCGTAGAGCGTGCCGGTGGCGGCGCCATAGCCGAAGTGGGAGAGCCAGGTGGAAGCCTCGCGCTTTGATTCCGAGTCCACCGCCCCTTCCGCGCCGGCGCGGCGAGCCATCTCGACGGTCACTTCCCGCGGTGGCAGCGGCTGCTGTTCGTGGGATGGCAGCTGCCGGTGCAGTGCCGCCATGACGGCGCTCATCGGGACAGTGGCCGCAAGGCCCGCAATCAATCCGTTGACGACCTGGTGCATGGGGGCTCCCGGTGCCAAGAGGGTGCCAGGCGCCGGAGGGGCGATAATGATGCTGGCCCAGGTGGCTTGGGCTCCTAGCCGCTGCTCCTAGCCCCTAGCCACTGGCAGGCTGCCGAAGAGGAAGCCTGCAACGTAAAAGGAAGAATGGAGAATGAAAAGAGGGCGCTTTTCTACATTCTCCCTTTTGCATTCAGGCCGCGCTAGCCCCTGGCCCCTAGAGAACACATGCGCCTCCTCCGTTTCGTGCTCGCCGCTGTGTTGGGCCTTGCCGTCGTCCTGGCTGTCGTGCCCGACCGCTCGCCAATCGTGTCGCGGCCGGTTGAACGGCTCGCGTCAGTGGTCGTACGGGGACGCGATGGTGCTCCGCCGCGCCTTGCCCTGTTGCCGACGCCGACGACCGGGGCTGCTGACGAGGCGGTGGTTGTGTTCGCGGACGACCTGGCTTTCGAGGCAGCCTTCGAGCTGGCCACCCCGGAGGAGGTCGCTGGCCTGACGGCACCCGCCCGGGAAGGCGACCTTGGGCTTCGCCAGTGGGGCGAGCGTGGGGTGGACGGCCTCGTCATGGTTCAGCCGGAGCTGGCTGGCGATCGCCTGCGCGTCGCGGTTCGCGTCTTCGACGTGGCCAGCGGCCAGCTGGCTTTCGCAAGGGAGTACCTGGGACCGGCCGACGCCCCGCGGACGATCGGCCACGTGATGGCCGACGAACTGCACGCGGCCCAGGCGAACCTCCGGGGCGTGGCCACGACCAGCCTTGCGTTCGTCTCCGACCGCTCGGGCGCCAGGCACGAGCCCACCGGCTACCTTCGGCGCGTGAAGGAGATCTACGTTGCCGACTACGATGGCGCCAACCAGCGGCGCGTGACCTTCGACGGCGACATCGTGCTGACGCCAAGCTGGTCGCCCGACGGAACCGGCCTGGCCTACACCTCGTTCCAGAGCGGGTTCCAGACCGTGGCTTTCGCGAAGCCCGGCGCGGGCCGCGACGGCAGGCTGATGGTGGGCGGGAAGAACTGGCTGCCGGCCTGGGCGCCGGATGGCCGCCGCATCGCCTTCACCTCGAATCGCGACGGGAACGAGGAGATCTACGTCGCGAACCGCGACGGATCGGGCCTGACGCGCCTCACGCGCCACTGGGCCATCGACACTTCTCCCGCCTGGTCGCCCGACGGGACCCGCATTGCCTTCACGTCGGGGCGCTCGGGGCGGCCGCAGATCTGGATCATGGACGCCGACGGCGCCAACCAGCGGCAGCTCACCGACGAGCGCCACTGCGACCGGCCCACCTGGTCGCCCGCTCCGTACGACGAGATCGCGTACGTCTCGCGGACGAAGACCGGCTTCAACATCAAGGTGATCGATGTGGCCACGGGCGTCTCGCGGCAGCTGACCAACGGCGAAGGCTTCAACGAAAGCCCGGCGTGGGCTCCCTCGGGCCGCCACCTCGCCTTCACATCGACGCGGACGGGCGCACAGCAGATCTGGACCATGACCCGCAACGGCGAGCGGCTTCGGCAAGTGACGCGGGTGGGCAACAACTCGATGCCTGCCTGGGGACCGCTGCCCGGCACATAACCCTCGACGGATTCGTCTTCCCGATCGCCGAATCATCCATCGGTGGTTCTGCGTCGCAAAAGCTGGGCAGGGGCGCGAGGCCCGCCCTGCGTCAAGAGAGGAACAAAAAAGAGGACGCACCCCGCGTGGGAGTGCGTCCTCGAGGGACGGGAGGGAGAAGAGTTCAGCGAACGGAGAAGGTGGTCAGCACCGGGTAATGGTCGGACGCCGTCCCGGTGGTGGTGGCGACGCGGGTCGAGGTCGGGTTCGCCCGCTTGCCGGCGTCGGTGAACAGGTAGTCGAGCTTCATGGTGGGCGACGGCGTCCGCGCCGTGAACCCCCTGCCCGAGCCCACCAGCGTCCAGGTGTCGATGAAGGCTGGCGACATCCCCGACGACGAGCAGATCTGGTCCGGGTCGGCGTTGAAGTCACCGCCCAGGATTTGCGGCCTGGAGTAGTTCGCCGCGTAGGACTTGACGACCGACATCGAGTTGTACCGGGCGGCCGGCTGGTCGGGCTGGAGGTGCGTGCCGAACACCTGCAGCTGAACGCCGCCGACGGTGACCGCCACCCGCACGAGCGCGCGGGCCGAGTGCCACGCGTCGGCGTACGGCAGCAGGCGCGAGCTCTTGCTGGTGACCGGCAGCGAGGTCAGGACCGCCACGCCCTCCTCCTCGCTCGACGTACAGCTGCTGCCGCTCAACGCCCCCTTCGGACAGTGGTTGGCGAAGTGGCCCGTCCAGGTCTGGCCGGTGCGCGCCTTGAGCCGTTCGAGGTACGTGTTGAACTGCGACCGCACCGCCTCCTGGATGATCACCACCTGGGGCCGCGGGCTGAGCGCCATCAGCAGGTCCATCGCCCGCTGTGCGTAGGAGGCGTTGGCGTTGTAGTGGATGTTCCAGGTGACGACCGTGACCGTGGTGCCGCCACTCGTCGAGGGCGCCGTGCTGGTCGTGGGTGCGACGACCTCGATGTAGTTGAGGTTGAAGCTTCCGGCGTCGTAGGAGAGCGTCAACAGCTGGTTTCCGGCGCCCAGCTTCGCCGGCATTTCCACCGTCTGCCACGTCTGCCATCCGCCGGTCGCCGGCACCCGCACCTGCGTCCACACGTTGCTCGGGCCGTTGAAGCCCACGTGCAGGTACCCGCCGCTGAGCGACGCCACGCGCAGCCGCACGATGTAGGAACCCGCCGTGGCCACGTTCACCGAGTAGTTGGCCCACTCGCCGGCCTGGATCCACCCGACGTTGTAGCCCCCTTCGGCGCACCGCTCGATGTCCACGTTCGTCTGCCGGTAGGCGCCGCCGGTGTTGCCGCTCGTCGCATCGTGGTAGGAGACGCCGTCGGCCCCGTTGTCGAAGTTCTCGGCCTCGACGCGGCCGGGCAGGCGCACCGGCGACCCGAGGTACGGGCCCACCTGGGACGCCGAGGGCGAATCGGCGCTCGTGTCGGAGAGGATCGTCCGGTCGTTGGTCAGCTGGCCGGGCGACTCGTACAGGTAGTTGCCGGAGCTGATGACGATCTGATCGATCTGCACGCCGTCTTCGCGGGTCTGCACCCGGACCCGGTGCGTCCCCGTCGTCGTGAAGCGGATCGTCGAAGCCTGCGAGAGCCAGTAGGCGCCGTCCTGCCAGCCCCAGCCCGAGACGCCGCAGCTGTTGCACCGCTCGAGGTTCACCAGCAGGCCGCCCGTCGTGCCGATGCGGTAGATCGCACTCCCCGAGCCGTTCACCGCGTCGGAGAACTGCACCCAGACCGACTCGTTGTACTTGCTGTTGTTCGTTGCCCTGAGGCGCAGCCAGACGTGGTACGAACCCGCCGGGGCGCTGAACGACGCCTCGAAGTAGTCGGCGGGCGATGCGAGGGGTGTTTCGGTGGTCGACCAGCCGTTGTCGTTGCTGGCCAGGGACCGACCACCCGCCGCCGTGTCGTCGTAGGCGATGTGCCAATTGCCTCGGATGGTGCTGACGTCGGATGCGCGGATGATGATTTCGGTCGCGGATGCCAGCGCGGGGCTGACCGCCAGGAGCACGGCGATCGAACACGCGCTCACGAATCGTCGCGTCATCGGGCCTCCTTGAAACGCGGGGCGGCGCACGCGGCACACCCGTGCCGTCGCACGCCCAGGGGTAATCAAAGGAAGGTCGCAACTATGGGGAGCAGCGACTTGCCGACCCGTCAGGGCAAGGAGGCGGCCAGGCGAGGTAAGTTGCTCGCGGCACGAGGTTTAGGAAAGCCCGCCCGGCAGCCGGCTCAGCGGTTGTCCCTTGAGCCAACTCAACCATATGGAAGGAATTACACGGTCGAAGCCCTGATGAGCTAAATCCAATGGGAACGGGCCATCTTGGACTGGGCACGACAGTACTGCTGAGTTGTATGAAAAGACGGCGGCGCGCCACCCGCCGGCCGCGCCGCCTGCTACCGGGCTCGAAACGAAGCGTTTTGCTACGCCGCCGAGGTCTTCGCCGTGAGTGCCTTGTGCTCGGCGATCAGCCGGTCCACCACGTCGGGCTCTGCGAGCGTGGTGAGGTCGCCGAGGTCGGTGTACTCGGACGCCGCCACCCTGCGCAGGATGCGCCGCATGATCTTGCCGCTGCGCGTCTTCGGCAGGCCCGAGGCGACGTGGATGACATCGGGCGTGGCGAACGCCCCGATCATGAACCGGACCTGCTGCTTCAGCGCGCCGGCCAGCTGCTCGGGATCGCCCGCCGGGAATTCGCCGTTCAGCAGCACGTAGGCGTAGATCCCCTGCCCCTTCAGCGGGTGCGGGTACCCGACGACCGCGGCCTCGGCAACCGCCTCGTGCGCCACGAGCGCGCTCTCGACCTCGGCCGTCCCCAGCCGGTGTCCCGACACGTTGAGGACATCGTCGATGCGGCCGGTGATCCAGTAGTCGCCGTCCTCGTCGCGGCGCGCCCCGTCACCGGTGAAGTAGTAGCCGGGGTACTTGGTGAAGTAGGTCTCGCGGAAGCGCTGGTGGTCGCCCCAGACCGTGCGTGCCTGGCCCGGCCACGGCGACGCCAGGCAGAGGGCGCCCGCGGCCGGCCCGTCGTTCTTCGGCTCGCCCGTCTCGGGGTCCACGATCACCGGCTTGACGCCGAAGAACGGCTGCGTGGCCGCCCCGGGCTTCGCCGGGGTGGCACCGGGCAGCGGCGAGATCAGGATGCCGCCGGTCTCGGTCTGCCACCACGTGTCCACCACCGCGCAGCGCCCGTCGCCGATCACGTCGTGGTACCACCGCCAGACCTCGGGGTTGATCGGCTCGCCGACCGACCCGAGCACCCGCAGCGACGACCGCCGGTACCGCCGCACCGGTTCGTTCCCGTGCTGGGCAAGCGCCCGCAACGCCGTGGGCGCCGTGTAGAAGATGTTGACGCCCAGGTCGTCCACGATCCGCCAGTAGCGCCCCGCATCGGGGTACAGCGGCGTCGATTCGAACAGCACCGTCGTCGCGCCGTTCAGCAGCGGCCCGTAGACGACGTAGCTGTGTCCCGTGACCCAGCCGACGTCGGCGGCGCAGAAGTAGATGTCGCCGGGGTGGTAGTCGAAGATCACCTTGTGGGTGAAGGCGACGTAGACGAGGTAGCCGCCGGTGGTGTGGAGCAAGCCCTTCGGCTTTCCCGTGCTGCCGGAGGTGTAGAGGATGAAGAGCGGGTCTTCCGCGCCCATCCACTCGTTGGTTGCCGTCGAGCGGTGGCGGTGGCACTCGTCCTCGAGCACCCAGTCGCGCCCCGGCCGCATCTCCACGGGGGTGTCGGTGCGGTGGGCCACGAGCACGGTCTCGACCATCGACATCCCCTCGATGGCCCGGTCCACCGTCTTCTTCAGCGGGACGTGGCGTCCGCCCCGCAGGCCCTCGTTGGCCGTGATGACCACCTTGCAGCGGGCGTCCACGATGCGGTCGCGCAGCGCCTCGGAGCTGAAGCCGCCGAAGACCACCGAGTGGACCGCCCCGATGCGGGCGCACGCCAGCATCGCGTACACCAGCTGCGGCATCATCGTCAGGTAGATGCAGACGCGATCGCCCTTGCGCACGCCGTGCGAGAGGAGGACGTTGGCCAGGCGGCAGACCTGGTGCTTCAGCTCCCGGTACGAGATGTGGGTGTACTGGCCCGGCTCGTCCTGGGCCCAGATGATGGCGGTGCGGTCGCCAAGCGTCGCCAGGTGCCGGTCGATGCAGTTGAACGACGCGTTCAGGCGCCCGCCCGAGAACCAGGCGAAGTCCACTTCCTCGTAGTCGGCGTCGAAGACCACCTGCCAGGGGTGGTACCAGCTGACGGCCTTGGCCTGCTCGGCCCAGAACCATTCCGGGTTGTCGAGCGAGAGCCGGTACAGGCGTTTGTACTCCTCGAGGGTGTTGATGTGGGCGCGCTCGGCGATGTGCGGCTTGACCGGGTAGACGTCCTGCGACACTTCGGCGCCTCCTTCCGGCGGTGGTCTTGGTTGACGGGAACAGCCCGACAACCAGTATGCCAGAAGGACCGCCCAAGATCAGGCTCAGTAGCACGCGTCCCGCCCGTCAGGCCTGCCCGTTCCCGCTGCTGGGGTCCTCCCCTCCCTGGCCGTCGAACAGGGGACACTCACGCGCCGGGCGCCGGAACGACGCCGAGGACAACGGCGGCGGGCCGGCGGCCAGCCCTGCACGGCGCCGTGCGTTCTCGAAGAGCTGCCCAACCACTTCCGCCATGGGACCGTCGCCCGACATGCGCGTCCCGAAGCCGCCATCGCACGAGCGGCCGCCGCGAACCTGCGCGAGGCGGCCGAGCACCTTCGACGCCTCGCCAGGACGATGATCGGCGAGCCACTGCTCGAAGAGCGTTCGGACGCCGCGCGGGAGGCGGAGCAACGAGAACCAGGCGTAGGAGGCGCCAGCCTCCCGCGCGCGTTCGAGGAGCGCGGGGATCTCGTGGTCGGTCAGGCCGGGAATCACCGGCGACAGCATCACGCCGGCCGGGATGCCCCGTTCGGCGAGGCGGGCCACCGCGTCGAGGCGGGCGTCGGCGGTGGCCGCCCGCGGCTCCGACACGCGGCGGAGCGCCTCGTCGAAGGTGGTGACCGTCAGCCAGACGTGGGCGGCGTCATGGCGCGCCAGTTCGGCCAGCAGGTCGGCGTCGCGCGCGACCAGCGCGCTCTTGGTGAAGATGCTCACCGGCTGCCGGCAGTCGGCAAGGACCTCGAGGCAGCGGCGGGTGAGCCCCAGCCGGCGCTCCACGGGCTGGTACGCGTCGGTCACGCCGCAGAGGGCGAGCGGCTCGCCGCGCCACGAGCGGCGCGAAAGCTCGGCGCGCAGGATTTCGGGCGCGCGCTCCTTCACGAAAATCATCGTCTCGAAGTCGAGACCGGCCGACAGCCCGAGGTACTCGTGGTAGGGGCGGGCGTAACAGTAGATGCAGCCGTGCTCGCAGCCGCGGTAGGGGTTGATCGAGAAGTCGAACCCCACGTCGGGGCTGTCGTTCGAGACGATCAGCGAGCGCGACGTGTCGCGGAAGAACCGGGTCGGGACTGGGGCGGCGCCGCTGCCGCCCGAGGCCTCTCCCGGCTCGGGATCGAGATGCAACCGCTCGAACCGCCCGACGGGGTTCTGCCAGGTCCCCCGTCCCTTCAGCTTGGCTGACACCAGTCTCCCTTGGCTGGATGACACCCCAGTGTAACCCACCTTTCGCCATGTATTCGCCCAGATGCCCCGACCGGTGCGACAACTGAGCTTGCACAGCCGGCAGACCCTAACATAAGCTACGCAAGACGGGCTGCGGCGAGATTTATTTCGGTCAAAGAGGCATCGCCATGAAGATTCTCGTGTTCGGTGGCGGCGGGAAGATGGGCGCGTCGGTGGCGTTCGACCTGGTCAGGGAGCCGGCGGTGAGCGCGATCGGGCTGGTCGATTGCTCGGCCGAAGGGCTCGAGAGGGTCAGGAACTGGCTGGCGAGCCCGAAGGTGGCGGTGCACGTGCTCGACGTGACGCGTACCGACGAGGTCAAGGCGCTGATGAAGGGGTACGACGTCTGCGTCAACACCCTGCCCGACCGCCGCACGAGCTACATGGTGGTGCAGGCGGCGGTCGAATCGGGGCACCACGTGCTCGACATCCTCGAGGAGTACCACCGGCGTCCCGACGCCTACGAGACCGAGTCGCTCCTTTTGCCGCGCGGGATGACCGCGGACCAGTACGGCGACTACCTGCACGAGACGGCGCTGGCCAACGGCGTGACCTTCGTGGACGGCCTCGGGTTTGCGCCCGGCCTCAGCAACATCACCTGCGGCGAGGGGGTTCGCAAGCTCGATCGGGCCGACTCGGCCATCGCGCGGGTGGGCGGGGTGCCCGAGAAGGAAGCGGCGGCGAAGCGGCCGCTGCGCTACATGATTACCTGGGCGTTCTCGCACGTGCTGCGCGAGTACATGATCCGGGTCAACGTCCTCAAGGACGGCAAGGTCGTGGAGGTGGACGCCACCAGCGGGCGCGAGTGCTTCGTCTTCGACAAGTTCGGCAGGAACGAGCGGCTCGAGTGCGCGATCACGCCGGGGATGCCGAGCTTCGTCTTCACGAGGCCGGGGCTGCAGGAGTTCGCCGAGAAGACCGTGCGGTGGCCGGGCCACTGGGAGGGCGTGGCCACGCTGAAGGAGTGCGGCCTGCTGGACAACGAGCCGGTGGAGTTCGACGGAACGAAGATCGTGCCGCGCGAGTTCCTGCTCTCGCGGATCGAGCCGCGGCTGAAGGCGGGGCCGGGCGACACCGACGTCTGCATCATGTACAACACCGTGGTGGGCCTCAAGGACGGCGTGCCCACGCGGATTGCCTACTGGCTGTGGGACGAGGCCGACACGGCGTCGGGCATCTCCTCGATGGGCCGGGTGACCGGCTTCACGGCAGCCATTGGCGCGGTGATGATCGGCAAGGGCCTGATCAAGGAGAAGGGCATCGTCCCGCCCGAGGACTGCATCTACGGCGACCTCTACCGTCTCTTCATCGAGGAGCTCGAGAAGCGCAACATCCGGATCCTCGAGACGGTGGAGACGTTCGCCTGAACCTGGCGCTCACGGCCCCTGCCTCGCTACGGCGTGCGCTCGAGGAAGCCGCGCAGCTTGTCGGGGTTGCGCATGACGTAGATCGCGCGAATACGGTTGCCGGCGATGTCGAACGAGTAGGTGGCATCGCCGGAAACCGGGTGGCGCATCAGCAGAACCCGGCTCGCCCTTGATGAAGACGAGCCGGTGCGCCGGGCGCACCCGGAAGCGGCGCGCGTTTCTGCATCAGCGCCCGCCGCCTGGCACGAGCTGCCCGAAGGTCTCGATCAGCATCGCGGTGATCTCGTTCTGCGTCGGCCGCCCTCGTTCACCTCGGCTTTCTTCACCGTTCTCACGACGCGCCGCGGTCGCCTGACGTCCACCGGCGAACCAGCGAGGGCAACTCGTCGGCCGGCCCCGCCTGCATGCCCTCACGGCGCTCCAGCGCGCTGCGCGTTTCGTCGGACGGATGCATGGCACCTGCTTCGCCCCGGCGACCAACGGCGGCCGAAAGGCGGCGTTTGAGAACCGAGAGCACGTCCGGTAGACTGGTTGACGCCACTTGCACGGAGAGATGCCCGAGTGGTTGAAGGCGCACGCTTGGAAATTGCTCTGACGGTTTGCGATGGCGTGCTGCAGATTTCGATTACCGTTGCAGATTCAGAGAGTTAGCTTCCGACGCGTCACGTCGGTAGATCACCGTAAACCTCGGTAGATCTCGCCCAATCGACAGGGTCACGTCACGATTACGTCACAGTCGGCGGCGCCCCACCGCGCCGCTCATCGATCCATGTCCTTGCCGCTTCAATTGCTCTGACGGCGTAGGCGTTGTCGCCGCCATAGTTGGCCAGCAGCGCGAGTGCTTCGTCCAAGCGATCTCCGAAGAGCGCAGTCATCCGAGCACGGTCGATTCCGTATCGATTGATAAATTTCGGCGGATATTCTCGACCCGCGGCGACGATGCCGCTCTGCTCGTCGCCCGCCAGGTTGGCGAGTTCAGGGATGAGCAACTCGGGATATTTCTTCGCGCCGTCGATGAGGAGCGGTGGGAGATGACCTCTCCACGCCTCGAAAGCAGCTAGGCTGGGATCGGCGCCGGTCTGCGTAATCAACCGCCCGATCAAGTACGGGTGCTCGGACGACAGCACTCTCGCCAAGTCATCACCTGTACGAATGGTCGCGCGAACGGTGTCAACGATCGATCGCCGGATCGTCGCCTTTGCGTCGTCGCCCACGATTCCGTACTGGCCTGTCCAGTAGTAGAAAAGACCGTTCGCAAGGTGCAGACTGACTGGCACCGCGCCGACAATCAGCGCCCGAAGCCAATCGGCGTACTCATTTTGGCGCAGCCGACGATTGCATCGTCGCCACAGACCGATGAGAGCTCGATGGTCCGCGGCTGCGGCTGAGCCGTCATGTTCCTTTATCCTGGCGACGAGTGTTTCGGTCAGCTCGATCAGCTCCGGGTCGGTGTGTCGATCCGAGAAGTGTTCCCACACTCGAGCGTACTCGTCGTCCGCCTCGGAGGACTGGAACAATCGATCGAGGAGGGGGCCGGTCCGCGCAGCTTTCCAGAGGTCAATATCACGCAATACCGCTTGATCGCGCAGCTCGGATGGACTGAGTTCTTCCGCAACGATCCTGCGGAAGTAGTCAACCGGCTCCGATACCTGAACTCCCTGCGGCGAGTCGGACCCTGTTCGAATCGTGTCCTTCGTCAGCTGCTCGATGTCCATGAGATCGACCAGCTTTTGGACCGCGGAGCCTGCTGACACTTCAGCGAGTGCGGGTTCCGCAAATTCTGATCATGCCTTTTCCGGAAATTCTGATCACTTTTCCCTAGCCCAACCGGGCCCGACAATCGCTGGAGACTCCATCTCCGGCGAGGGAAAGGATGATCGACATGCTCAAGCGACACGAGGTGCAGGTGCTCCGGCGGGCCGGCCACACGTTGGCGGAAGTGGCCGCCATGGCCGGAGTGTCGGTGGGGACGGTACGGCGGATCGAGGACGAGGCCGCGGTTCAGACCGTCGATAACGAGGCGGAGCGCGCCAAGCGGCACATTGGTCGACCGTCGAAGGCGGAGGCATTCCGGGAGGTCCTGCGAGAGGCGTTGCGGGACGAGCCGACCTTGCGCTCGGTGGAGTTGCTGCATCGAGCCCGCCTGGCCGGCTACGCCGGCGGCAAGACCGCGATCTACGCCCTGGCTCAGACGCTGCGGGCCCGTGAGGTAACGCCGCTGGTACGGTTCGAGGGATTGCCGGGGGAGTTCTCGCAGCACGACTTCGGCGAGGTGACCGTCCGCTATCAAGAGGACGGCGAGGAGCACATCCACTTCTTCGCGTCCCGATTGAAGTACTCCCGGTGGGTGGCGGTGACGATCGTCCCGGACCAGCGGGTCGAGACGCTCGTCCGCACGTTGGTCGATCATCTGGTCGCCTTCGGCGGGGTGCCGTTGGTCGCGGTCTTCGATCGGCCGAAGACCGTCGCGCTGAAGTGGGGGCGGGACGGCGTCGTGACGGAGTGGAATCCGACGTTCGCCAGCGTGGCGCTCGATCTCGGGCTCGGGGTGGAGGTGTGCTGGCCGTACCGGCCGCAGGAGAAGGGTTCGATCGAAAACCTCGTCGGCTGGGTGAAGGGGTCGTTCTTCAAGCAGCGGCGCTTCCTGGACCGCGAGGATCGGGATCGCCAGCTGCACGAGTGGTTGCTCGAGGTCAATACCGTGCGTCCGTCCCGGGCGACAGGCATCGTCCCGGACCTGCGCCTCGCCGAGGAGCAGCCGCGGTTGCGTCCGCTCAAGGTGCGCCCGGAGGAGCTCGCCCTTCGCATCCCGGTGAGCGCCGGCCCGACCGGCGTCGTGATGCACGACGGACATCCGTACTCGATGCCGCCCGAGGCGATTGGCGTCCCGGGCACGCTCTACTTGTACCGGGACCGCGTGCGCATCGTGGCCGGCCGCTTCACCGCCGAGCATCCCCGACAGTGGCAACGGGGGGCGGGCTCCACCCTGCCGGAGCATCGCGCGCAGCAGGTCGCGGCGGTGGCCGGCGTCCGCGGTCGACGCTATCTGCAGCGCCAGCAGCTCTTGGCACTCGGGGCCGACGCCCTCGCCTACTTGACCGAGCTCACGCATCGGCGCACCCGGACGTGGATTCACGACGTCGAGCACCTGCACGAGTTGCTGCAAACCTACGGCGATGCCACCCTCCGCGAGGCCTTCGCCCGCGGCCTCCGTGAGCAGGCGATCGGCGCCGAGTACATCGCGCACTATCTCGATGCCACCATCCCGCCGCTCCCGTTTGAGCCCGTCGACCGGCCCCCGACGCTAGCGGCTCCCGGACGCCCGCGCGCAGGCCGTGTCCAGGCCGCCGACGGCGCCCGGAGGGGCGGCGCGGAGCGCCGCGCCTGGACGCGGCCGAGCACGGGCGCAGCGTCTCGCCGCGTCGGAGGCCGGTCATGATGCCGCCCACCGACGATCTCGACGTCCTCTTCAAGCGCCTCCATCTGGCCAATGCCCGGCGGGTCTGGCGCGATCTGGTGCAACGCGCGGAACGCGAGGCTTGGCCCTACCACGACTTCTTGACACTCCTCGTCGCGGAGGAGATCGCCCATCGCCAGCAGACCCGCCTTGCGCGGCTCGCACGCCGCGCGCACTTTCCATTTCTCAAGACGATCGACGACTTCAATTTCACGTATCAGAGTACGCTGCGCGCGGCCGTCCTGGGCTCGGCGCTCTCGGCGGACTTCGTCACCGAAGGGCGCTCGCTCGTCTTCACGGGCAAGCCGGGGCGTGGGAAGACCCACCTGGCGATCGCCGTCGCCTACCGCGCGATCCAAAACGGCTTCGACGCCTTCTTCACCACTGCGGCAGCCCTCATCGACGACCTCTCGGCGGCCTTCCGCGCCGCACAACTGACGGAGGCGCTGCCCACCTACACGCACCCGGATGTCCTGGTCGTCGACGAGGTGGGCTATCTCACCTACGGGACCGACGCGGCCAACATGCTCTACCACGTGGTCAACGAGCGCCACCGGCATCGACGCTCGATGATCTTCACCACGAACAAGTCCCTGAAGGCCTGGGGCCGCGTGCTTCACGACGAGGACCTGGCGCAGGCCATCATCGACCGTGTGCTCGAGCGGGGTCGCTTGATCCGGCTCGACGGGCCGTCGATCCGGACCCTGCACGTGAACCTTGACGAGGCGATGAAAGAGGGGTCAGA
>JARKSS010000104.1 GCA_029974175.1 Vicinamibacterales bacterium | reverse complement strand
CGCCCGGGGGGGGGGGGGTGCGGGGGGGGGGGCACGAGTCGGGCATGGAGTCGACGCGCCCCCGCTCCCGCAAGGCCGGTTCCAGCCGCAAGCCATCGCTGGCAAGCGGCTGAATCCTTGCGAATCAAGGAGATGCCTTGGACAGCTGGCGGGGACAACATGGATGGCGTGACGGGGGGAAGGCCCGTGACGAAATGTCGACGCCGGCGCTGGCAGGCTGGCAGGGGCGGCGGCCTACTGGCCGGGCTTGGGGCGGACGATGCTGTGTCGATGCATCGCGGAGACCAGCGTCGTGCGCTTGAGCCCAAGCCGGGCGGCCGCGCCCGCGGCCCCTCCGATCACCCATCCTGTCTCGTCGAGTACGCGGAGGATGTGCTCGCGCTCCACCGCCTCGAGCGTCTGGGAGGCGGCCGCCACCGGCGCCGGACTGTTGAACTCAGACGGCGACACGCGCAGCGTCGGGCCTGGTGAGAGGATAACCGCCCGCTCGATCACGTTCTGCAGCTCGCGCACGTTGCCCGGCCACGGCCACCGGCTCAACGCCTCCATCGTCTCGCGCGGCACCGCGTCGATCGGCCGTCGCAGCCGCTTCGCGTACCGTTGGACGAAGTGCCGGACGAGCGGGGGGATGTCCTCGGGCCGCTCGCGAAGCGGCGGAACGCGGATCGGGAAGACGTTGAGGCGGTAGTACAGGTCCGGGCGGTATTCGCGGCTGGCGACCATCTCCTCGAGGTTGCGGTTCGTCGCGGCGATGACCCGGAAGTCAACGTGGATCGTGCGCGTGCTCCCGAGCCTCTCGATCTCGTGCTCCTGTAGCACGCGGAGCAGCTTGGCCTGCAGGTCGAGCGGCACGTCGCCGATCTCGTCGAGGAACAGCGTGCCCTGGTGCGCCAACTCGAACCGGCCCACCTTCTGCGTCAGGGCGCCGGTGAAGGCGCCCTTCTCGAAACCGAACCACTCGCTCTCGAGGAGGCCTGCGGGCGACGTCGTGCAGTTGACGGTGACGAGGGGACGCGACCGCCGCTCGCTCAGGCCGTGGATCGCCCGGGCGATCAGCTCCTTGCCCGTCCCGGTCTCGCCGAGCAGCAGGACCGCGGTGTCGGTCGCCGCCACGCTCCGGGCCTGGGCGAGCACGCGCTGCAACGCCCGGCTTTGGCCGATGATCTCCTCGAAGTTGTGTTCGCCGCGAATCTCGTTTTCGAGGTACACGTTCTCGCGGGCCAGCCGGTCCTTGAGGCTCGCGATCTCGTCGAAGGCCAGAGCGTTCTCGAGCGCGAGGGCGATCTGTCCGGCTGCCTGGAAGGCCAAGTCGAGCTCCTCGGGGCCGAACGGCTCGGGCTCCCGGCGCACGAGCGCG
>JARKSS010000103.1 GCA_029974175.1 Vicinamibacterales bacterium | reverse complement strand
GGCGCTCGTGGCCCAGGTGGACGAGATCAAGGGCCACCCCGAACTGATGGCCGAGGCGTTCGCCTCGCACCCGCTGGTGCCGATCCGCCTGAAGGCGCTCGAGCTGTTCGGCCGGTCGTCGAAGGCGTCGCGCAACGGCTTCAAAGCGTCGCCCGGGGAACTCGGCGACGACGAGCTGGAAGACCAGGTGGACGAGCTGGTGCGGTTGACCCGGCGGTATCCGTTCCGGCCGGTGGACTGCGCCGCGATGCAGGTCGTGGCCCTTGGCGGCGCGCTGCTGCTGGGCGCCGACGCCGAGGTCAGCGACGAAGAGGTCAAGATCCTGATCCAGATTCTTCACCGCTACTTCACCGACGAGCCCGAGGCCGAGATCGTGACCGACCCGGCGCTGGTGCGGGAGCGGCTGCCGGCGGCGCTCGCGGTGGTGAACGCGGAGGGGGACGCGACCACGAAGAACTTCATCCTCTCGCGGCTCACCGACATCGCGCTGGCCGACGGCGCGCTGATGGACGCCGAGAGCTCGGTCATCCTGGACCTGGCGAACCAGCTCGGGCTCCCCAGCCGCGTGGCGTACAGCGTGCTGGTGGGCGCCGCGCAGGCCATCGGCTTCCGCAGCGACGTGAAGCTGAACCGGATGTCCGAAGAGATCCGCCGCGGGCTGCAGAGCGGCTTCGCGCGCGGCACCATCCCGCTGCCGTTGCAGCTGCAGCCTGACACGGCGCCGGCCGGCGTCTGAGCGGGGCAAATGAACGCGATGAACGCCACCGAGCCCCATGTCATCGACGGGACGCCAGTGATCCTTCCTGGCGACGAAGCCTACCGGGTCGCGCGGGAGGACGGGCTGCTCACCCCGGCGCTCCTGGTCTTCCCCGAGATCGTCGACGCCAACGTCGGGGCGATCGTCGGCCTGCTCGGGGGCGACGCCGGGCGCTGGCGCGCGCACGTCAAGAGCGCCAAGATCGCGAGCGTCATGCGACAGCTCGTCGCGGCCGGCGTCGGGCACCTGAAGTGCGCCACGCCCCTCGAGCTGCGGGTGGCCTGCGAAGCTGGCGCGAGCGACGTGCTGGTGGCGTATCCCGTGGTCGGGCCCGCGGTGGCGCGGGTGGCCGAGATTGCACGCGCCCACCCGGCCACGCGCGTGTCGGCGCTGGCCGAAACGGAGGCGGCCGTCGCGGCGTGGCGCGGGACGGGGGTGGGCCTCTTCGTGGACGTCAACCCCGGCATGGACCGGACGGGAATCCCGGACACCGACGTGGAGGCGGTTGCACGCGTGGCGCGGGCCATCACGCAGGCAGGGATCCGCTTCGGTGGGCTTCACTACTACGACGGCCACGTGGGGACCGGGCCGGGGTGGGAGGCGCGGGCGCACGCGGGCTACGACCGCCTGCTCGAAATCGTCGCGGCGCTGGAAGGGGCCGGCCTTGCCGTGCCCGAGGTGATCACGGCTGGAACGCCGGCCTTCGCGGCATCCCTGTCGTACCCGCGCTTCGCCGGCCGGCGTTTCGTCCACCGCGTCTCGCCGGGAACGGTGGTGTACTCCGACGTGACGAGCGCCGCGCAGCTACCCCCGGAGTGGGGGCTCCGACCGGCGGCCGTCGTGGCCAGCCGCGTCGTCAGCCACCCGGTCCCGGGACGCGTAACGCTCGATGCGGGACACAAGAGTGTCTCGGCCGACGCGGGCGTCCCGACGTGCGCCATCGCCGGGGCCCCATGGCTGACGCCGCTCAAGCCGAGCGAGGAACACTTGCCGGTGGCGGTGCCGGAAGGACGCGCGGTGCCGCCGGTCGGGCGCGTCCTCTACCTGGTGCCGCGGCACGTCTGCCCGACGGTCAACAGCTTCGACCACGCGGTGATCGTGCGCCAGGGACGCATCGAGGCCGTGGAAACAGTTGCCGCCCGCGGAAGGGAGCAGCCGATCCCTCCCTCGCTCCCCCTTCACTTGAAGATGGAGTCCAGCGCCTCGTAGCTCGCGTGCACCTCCTCGACTGCCGCCTTGATCCTGGCCTCGTCGCTTCCAGCCGCCGCGGCTGACAGCGCGTTCACGGAAGCCGCCAGCCGGTCGCGGGCGGGCTCGTAGGCGGCCTTCTTCGAGGCATGCCGCGCCGGCAGGGCGGCCGCGCTGAGCGCGTCCATCTTCGCCTTGAGGCCCGCCACGTGCTCCCTCACCACCGGAAGCGAGTACTTCTCGAGGTCGTAGTGATAGAGCACGTAAAGCGCCTGGTGGAAGGCATCGATCTCGGGGGTCGCGGGCCGGATGACCCGCACCAGCTTTTCGTAGTGGGTGTGGAGCGCCTCGGCCGCCTCGAGAAGGGCCGCCTCGTCTTGCCTGTCTACAGCGGCCCGGTAGGCCGCAGCCGTCGCTTGCAGCTGCTTCACGCCGACATCCCATGCCGCCTGCCGGTCGCGCAGGATCCCCGGCAGCTTTGCGGTGCTCACCTCGGCCAGGTGCCGTTCGATGCCGGGTGTCAGCTCGGCCATCCGCTTCGTGTCCTTGGCCGGCCAGGCCTCGTGCCAGAGCGGCATGATCACCTCGTGCATCGCCGACAGCGCCGGCACCTCGGAGGTGGTTTCGTGGGGTGGCGGCGCCTGTGCAAAGGCCGGGACGGGCAAGGCGGCCAGCAGCATGACCGCGAGGAGGAATCGTCTGCGCATTGCCGGGACCTCCAGGATCGCAAGGGAGCGAGCGGGGCTGGACCCCTGCTCCACCGGTGTCACGTGCCGGCGCCGCGGGCGGCGCCACGGCATCAGCCGGCGGGCGCGGCGCCGCCGCCGCCCCACTCGGCCGAGTACATGGCATTGATGAGCGCGGCGTACTTGGCGGCAATGGCCGCGCGGACGTTCTTCAGCGTGGGGGTGATCTCGCCGCCGCCCTGCGTGAAGCGCTCGCTCAAGAGCGCGAACCGCTTCACCTGCTCGTGCCGCGCCAGCACCGCCTGCTGCTGCTCGATCCGCTCGGCGATGAACGCCACGACGCGCGCGTCGCGCACCAGCGCCTTCAGCGACTCGTAGGTGAGGCCGCGCTCGCGGGCCCAGGCCTCGAGCGCCTCGAAGTGCGGCACGACGAGGGCCGCCAGGTAGTTGCGCCCCTCGCCGACGGCCGCAACCTGGTCGATGTAGTAGTCCCGGCCGATCACCGACTCGACCAGGGCCGGCGCGACGTTCTTGCCGCCCGACGTGATGATGAGGTCCTTCTTCCGGTCGGTGATGTGGAGGAAGCCGTCGGCGTCAACTTCGCCGATATCGCCGGTCCTCAGCCACTCCCCTTCGAAGGCCTCGCGGGTTTCGCGCTCGCGCCCGAAGTACCCCCGCATCACGTTGGTGCCACGCACGAGGATCTCGCCGTCGGCGGCCACCTTCACCTCGCACCCCGGGATCGTCTTGCCGACCGAACCGAAGCGGAAGTCGCCGGGGCGGTTGCAGGTCACCATCGGCGACGTCTCGGTCAAACCGTACCCCTGGCACACCAGCAGGCCCGCCGAGAAGAAGAACTCCTCGATCTCGGGCGAAAGCCGGGCGCCGCCCGCCGACAGGACGTTCTTCGGTCCGCCCATCACCTCGCGGATCTTTCCGAGCACGAGACGATCGGCCAACGCGTGGCTGGCCGCACGAAGGGGGCCGACGTGCTCGCCCCGCGCCCGCGCGTAGCCAAACTCGCGCCCCACCCCCAGCGCCCACGCGGCGATGGCCCGCTTGAGGGGCGAGGCCTCGGACAAGCGGTGGCGGAACGTCGCGTACACCTTCTCGTACAGCCTCGGAACGCTGACCATGCAGGTCGGGCGGACCTCGCGCATCGCCTCGACAGCCCGCTTCGGGTCGTCGAGGTAGTAGTTGGCCGCCCCCTTGTAGAGGATGTAGAAGGTCCAGGCCCGCTCGTAGGCGTGGCTGAGCGGAAGGATGCAGAGCGACCGGTCGTCCTCGGTGACGTGGAAGTAGGCGTCCACTCCCTCGAACTGCGACCAGAGGTTCCGGTGGGTCAGCACGACCCCTTTCCGCTCGCCGGTCGTGCCCGACGTGTAGATGATCGTGGCCACGTCGTCCACGCTGGCCGCGGCCAGCCGCTCTTGGACCTCGGACGGGTCGGCCCCGCGCGGGAGCGTCTCGAGGTGATACGAGCCGGGGCCGGCGAGGGGCACGGTGGCATCGAAGACGATCGTCCGCTCGATCGGGCCCGCCTCGCCGCGCACCTCTGCCAGATTCGCGTACTGCTCGGCTCCCCCGGCGAACGCGAACCGCGCGCCGGAGTCGCGGACCACGTGAGCCGCCTGGTTCGGGGGGTCGGTGGCGTAGATGGGAACCGGGATGCCGCCCGCGGCCATGATCGCCAGGTCGGCAATCGACCACTGCGGGCTGTTCTGAGCGAAGATGACCGCGCGGTCGCCCCGCTGCAGTCCCGCCTGGATCAGCCACGACGCGAGCGCTTCGACACGCTCGTCCACCTCGCCGTACGTCAGCTGCTGCCAGGCCCCGTTCACCTTCCAGGCCATCGCCGGCCGCTGCCGCGATTGGGCGCAGCGTTGCCGGATGGCCGCCGCCAGGTGTTGAGTCACGCGTTGACCCCCGAACGAAACGGATGGCTCAGCCATGCCGAGCAACGTATCTTACTCCGTCACTCGGCATTTCGCGCGAGAGAAGCGAGGGTGCCCACCACGCTCAGCGCGGCGAAGACCGCGAAGGCGGCACGCAGCGCCACCAGCTGGGTGGCGCCGGCACCCGATCCGGCCAGCGCAAAGACCAGCATCGCAATTCCCATGCTGAGGGCCTGCCCCGTCATGCGCACGGTGGCCAGCGTGGCCGACGCCACGCCGTACTGCGGCCGGCCGACCGACCCCATCACGGCGCTCGTGTTGGGCGACGAGAAGAGCCCGAAGCCGACGCCAAGCGCGGCCAGGGCCGCGCCGATCCACCAGAACGCCAGCTGCCGGCCGAGAAACGCCAGTCCGGCAAGGCCGGCCGCGATGATCGCCATGCCGGCCGAGGCGAGCAGGCGGGGCGGCACGCGGTCGGAGAGGCGGCCGGCAAAGGGCGAGACC
>JARKSS010000098.1 GCA_029974175.1 Vicinamibacterales bacterium | reverse complement strand
CGGACTCACCGCCTGAAGCGATTCTTCTGGATACCCAGCCGCTTGATCTTCGATTCGAGGGTGGTCGGGGGAATGCCGAGGCGGGCGGCGGCGCCGGCGACCCCTGCGATGCGGCCTCCGCAGGCCTCGAGCGCCGCCTCGATGAGCCGTATCTCCTCGTCGTGCAGCGTGCCGGCCGGCCGCGGGGCGGGGGAGGCGAGGTTGCCGACGCCGGCGGTGAGCACGGCCTCGTCCAGGTGCAGAATCTCGCTGTCGGACAGGATCACGGCACGTTCGATGACGTTCTGCAGCTCGCGGATGTTGCCTGGCCACGCGTACGACCGCAGCAGCGCCATCGTGGCGCGATCGACGCCGCGAAACCGGCGGCCCAGGCGGGCGCTGTGGCGGGCGAGGAAATACTCGACGAGGATCGGGATGTCCTCGCGCCGGTCGCGCAGCGGCGGCACGAAGAGGGGGAAGACATTCAGGCGGAAGAAGAGGTCACTGCGGAAACGCCCTTCGGCGACGGCGGCCGGCAGGTCGCGGTTGGTGGCGGCGACGACGCGCGCCCGCGTGCGGATGGTCTGGTTGCCGCCGACCCGCTCGAACTCACCCTCCTGGAGGACCCGCAGCAGCGCGACCTGCACGTCGCCCGGCAGCTCGCCGATCTCGTCGAGGAAGATCGTCCCCTCGCTGGCCAGCTCGAACCGCCCGATCCGCCGCTGCAGCGCCCCGGTGAAGGCCCCCTTCTCGTGGCCGAAGAGCTCGGAGGCGACCAGCGTGTCGGGCATCGACGCGAGGTTCACCTTGATGAGCGCGCGGCCGGCGCGCGGCGAGCGCCGGTGGATGGCGCGGGCCACCAGCTCCTTGCCGGTGCCCGTCTCGCCCGTGACGAGCACCGTCGTGTCGGTCGGGGCCACCCGCTCGATTTCCCGCACCAGCTGGCGCAGCGGCGGCGACGCCCCGACGATCTCCTCCGCCATCGACTGCTCGTCCAGCTCCTGCCGCAGCACCAGGTTTTCCTCGTGCAGGCGGTTCTTCAGTCGCCGGATTTCCTCGTAGGCCAGGGCGTTCGAGACCGCGCCGGCGATCGGGCGGGTGATTTCCTCGAGCAGCTCCGCCTCGTCGGGGCTGAACGGATGCGACGAGAGGCGCGCGAAGGTCAGCGAGCCGACCAGGCGCCCGCGGAACACGAGGGGCGCGCGAACGTAGGCGCGCACCCCGTACGACAAGAGCCGTTCGTCCTCGACGTACCGGCGCGCCGCCGCCAGGTCCTGCTGCACCTCGGCCCGCCCCGTGCGCCCGACCAGCTCGGTGCCCGACCCGGCCAGCGCGATCGGGCGGCCGTACCGGGCCTCGTACTCCTCTCGGGACATGTCGAGCGCGCGGGCGATGCTGCCGTGCACGGTCTCGCCGTGCCGGGCCGCCATCCCCCGTATGTGGATGGCGTGCGGCCTCAGCTCGGCCCCGTCCACCGTGACGATGGCGATCGCGTCGACCGACACGAGGGGCTCGAGGACGCGCGCGGTCTCTTCGAGCACGCCCGTCATGTCGAGACTCGAGTTGGCCGCCTCGGCCACCTGCAGCAGGAGCCGGTACCTCGCCTCGCCGCTGAGCATCCGCGGAATTGTACGGCAGAATAGCCCGTGGCGGCCTCGAGCCGTCAGCCCACGAGCGCGTGATGAGGAGGTGGTGCATGGAGCCGAACGTGATCGATTTCATCAACACCAGCCGCGACCGGTACCTCGAGGAGTTGAAGCAGTACCTGGCGATCCCGAGCGTGAGCGCCCTGCCCGAGCACGCCGGCGACATGCGGCGGTGTGCCGAGTGGACGGCCGAGCAATTGCGCGCGATCGGCCTCGAGAACGTGCGCGTCGCCGACACCCCGGGGCACCCGATCGTCTACGGCGACTGGCTGCACGCCGAGGCGCCGACCGCGCTGGTCTACGGCCACTACGATGTCCAGCCGGTTGACCCGGTGGAGCTGTGGACCTCGCCTCCTTTCGAGGCGACCATCCGCGACGACGAGCTGTTCGCGCGCGGCGCGACCGACGACAAGGGGCAGCTGTTCGCCCACCTGAAGGCCATCGAGGCGCACCTGAAGCAGGCCGGCCGCCTGCCGATCAACCTCCGCGTCATCCTCGAGGGCGAGGAGGAGATTGGCAGCCCGAACCTGAACCAGTTCATCCTCGACCACAAGGACGAACTGGCCTGCGACGTCGTCCTCATCTCCGACTCGCCGATGTTCGAGAAGGGGGTGCCGTCCATCTGCTACGGCCTGCGCGGCCTCGCCTACTTCCAGATTGACCTGCGCGGCACGAGCACCGACCTGCACTCCGGTTCCTTCGGTGGGGCCGTGGCCAACCCGGCCTTCGTGCTCGCGCAGGTGCTCTCGCAGATGAAGGACCGCGGCGGCCGGGTGAAGATCCCGGGCTTCTACGACGACGTCCGCGAGCTGACCGATCGCGAGCGCGAGGAGTTCAAGCGCCTACCGTTCAACGAGAAGGAGTACCGGAAGGGAATCGGCGCGCCGAAGCTCCACGGCGAGACGGGGTACTCGACGCTCGAGCGGACCTGGGCCCGGCCGACCTTCGAGGTGAACGGGTTGCTCTCGGGGTTCACCGGCGAGGGGAGCAAGACCGTCATTCCCGCCACCGCGATGGCCAAGGTGAGCATGCGGCTCGTGCCGAACCAGGACCCCGACAAGATCGCGGAGTTGTTCGAGGACTACGTCCGGAAGGTGACGCCGAAGACGGTGGAGCTGAAGGTGACGCGGATGCACGGCGGCAAGCCGTGGATGACCGAGATCGACAACCCGTTCGTCCAGGCGGCCGCACGGGCGATCGAGATGGGGTTCAGCCGGACCCCGGTCTACACGCGGGAAGGCGGGTCGATCCCGATCGTCGCCACGTTCCAGGCCGAGCTGAACGCGCCGACGGTGCTCTTCGGCCTCGGCACGCCCGACGAGAACGCCCACGCGCCCAACGAGAAGCTCTACCTGCCGAACTTCTTCGGCGGCATCCTCTCGGCGGCCTATCTCTACGAGGAGATCGCCGGCGCCCGCCGCTAGCCCGGATCAACCGCGGTACAAGCGAAAGGGCGCGACGAGCCGCCGCGCCCCCTTCGCCCCTCCTGGGCCTTGTGACACCGTCCGACGAAGAACCTGCCTGACGGAGAAGGTCTAGAACGTCGCCCGCACGCCGAACCGGATCACCCGCGGCGGGACGATGTTGGCGATCTGGTTGGCGTTGGACGCGTTCTGGCTGCCTCGCATCGAGAGCGTCGTCGATCGGTCCCGCTCTTGGTGACGATGTTCACCGAGACGCCCGGTGACTGCATCGTGACGTCGGCGCCGCCGGTCGAGATCTGCATCTCCTCGAACGCGTCGAAGTCGAAGTACACCGGCGAGCCGCCCGTCGCGGCCATGTCGGTGATGTCCACGCCGTCGAGGTTCCACTTCTGCTGCGACATCTGCGCGCCACGCGCCACGTGCCGAGCGCCGCCGCCGATGAAACTAGCGTCGCCGCCGAGGAAGTGGAGTCGCCGCCGGGGACGGCTTCCGATGCCGCCGCGGCGAGCGGCCGGCATGCGGGCGGATGGCCCGGAGGCATGCCCGGGGCATCACGCGTCAGTCAGTGCAGTCGCCGCGCTTGGGGGCTGATGATTGGGGAAGACGCCGTGGCAATCAGCCCAGCAGGACCGGTGCCAATGCGGATGAGCTGAAATGCTCCATGATTCGACGAGCGGCTACATGGCGCTCCAAAATCTTGAATGCGCGCGCGTGCGGGATCCGGAATGTTGGTCAGGTTCCCGGAGAGAATGACTCCGGAAACAGCCAGCTACTTGATCTTCTCACCGGCGCGAATGGCCAGCGGCAGCCGGTTCTCCTTGGGCGGGAACGGGCAATCGTACGAGGCGTTGTAGTAGCAGTACGGGTTGTAGGCCCTGTTGAAGTCCACGACGTAGATGCCGGTGCGCTGGGGAAGGAGGTCGAGATAGCGGCCGGCCGCGTACGTCTCCTTCCCGCTGGTCTGGTCGGCGAACGGCACGAAGAGGCGGTCGGCCGGCTGTCCGGCCTCGACGAAAGCCGTGAGTGCCAGCTGCTGGCCGTCGAGGGTGAAGCGCAGCGTGCCGAGGCGCTCCATCAGGCGTGGCTTGTCTGCGGAGGTCTGCATGACGACCCTGGTCCGCTGGGCGGGCGGTTCCGGGTGGAACGAGGCCGGCACGGCGTAGCGTGGATCGGGCGGGTAGTAGGCGAGCGGGAGGAAGCGGCCGCGGTCTTCCGGCTTGATCGGGGAGTTGGCGGCCTCCGCCAGCTCGGCGTCCTTTGCTGCCCGCTCGCGCGCGAGATCCGCCAGGTACTTCGTTTCGTCCGGGGCGCCGCCCGAACAGGCCGCCACCAACACGACCGCGGCGAGCAATACACCTCGAGCGGCCAGCCCGCAGCCCCCGGCCCCTTTCATTCCATGAACCTCTCGATCGCCTCTGCCATCTCGGCCAACCGCCCCTCGAACAGGTGATCTGCCGCGTCGATGACCGCGATGTCCTTGGGCTCGTCGGCGTGGGCGTAGAACTGCCACAACGCCCGGGTGGGGCAGATCTCGTCGCGCTCACCCTGGATGAAGAACTTCGGCTTGGGCGAGCGCGCCAGGGGACCGAAGTCATAGGAATCGATGGGCGGCGCAATCGCGAGGAGGCGCGTCACCCGGGCGTCCTCGGCCCCAACCGTTGTTGCCACCCACGAGCCGAACGAAATGCCGGCGCTCCAGATCTCGGCTCCCGGGTAGCGCGCGGCCGCGAACTCGAGGGCCGCGCGGTAGTCGCCCATCTCTCCCGGGCCGTCGCTGAAAGTCCCCTCGCTGCGTCCCGCACCGCGGAAGTTGAAGCGAACCACCGCGCAACCAAGTCGGCAGAACGCCTTGGCCGCCTGGAACACGGCCTTCGTGTTCATCGTTCCGCCGTAGAGGGGATGAGGGTGCGCGATCACCACGACGCTGCGCGGTTCGCGCGGCGCCGCGGCCGCCTGCTCGGGCGTCGGCTGCCCGGTCGTGCAGAGCGAGGCGGGATCGTCCACGAGTGCTTCCAGGCGGCCGGCGGGTCCGGGGATGTGGTGAGTCATCGGGTTTCACACGCTGCGAATTCGGCAATCAGCCTGGCGAACTCGCGCGGCCTGGTCACGAGGCCGAGATGGCCGGTGCCGGGGAGCATCCGCGCCGAGGCGCCTGGGATGGTGGAGACGTACTCGAGCGTTCCGTCCACGGGTACGACGCGATCGAGGTGCGGCTCGCCGGTGATGACGAGCGTGGGCGAACGCACGCGCGCGGCGTCAGCGAAAAAGTCGAGGCCGTCGAGGCAGCGGATCCGGTTCGCCATGCGCGAGGGCCACGCGGGCGCCAGGGCGACGTTCACGAGGTGGCGTGCACCGCAGGCACAGGCCTGCAGGCGGCTTCGAAATGCTGCCCGGATCTCGGGCCAGAGCCGCAGTGGCGCGCCGCCGACGAACGCCGGCGCCGAGAGCCAGGGCGACGAGACGTACCGGCGTACGCGGGCGTCCGGTTGCCACCTGGGCCCGGGAGTCGAAACCAGCACCAGCGCGCGCGTCCGCCCGGGACGGAGGGCGGCGTAGCGCAACGCGACGAGGCCGCCGTACGACACGCCGCACACCACGGCCTGGTCCCAGCCGTTTCGTCGCAGCGCCTCGTCCACCTGCTCGAGGTGGCAGTCGAACCGCGTATCGGGCCGCAGCCGCGCCGTGCTGCCCCGCTCGCCGGCCAGCGAGAAGGTCGCGACGGTGAACGAGCTGGCGAGCGCGTGCACGGCCGGCCGCATCCACTCCCACCGACCCTGGACGCCGGGAATCAGCACGAGCGGTGGACCGGAGCCACAAACGACCATGGATCCATCATGGCAGGCCCCAGGCGCATGGCTCAAGGCTCCGCCCGGTCCCCGGGCATCCCTCAGCGCCGGCGGCCCAGGACCACGATCGCGCCGTACGCCAGCGCCGCCGCGACGATCCCCGCCAGTTCCGGCGAGACGAGCCAGGAGGGCGCGAAGCCCGAGAGGCGCAGGGCGGTGGCGGCGGCCACGCCGGCGGCAATCGAGGCGAGCGCCTCGGGGGCCGCGGTCCGGCGGCGGTGAAGGCCCGCCACCACCGGCACGAAGAGGCAGACGCCGAGCAGCGAGTAGAAGATCGTCAGCGAGGCGATGATCGTCGGCGTCACGATGGCGAGCAGCACGCCGAGCGTACCGCCGGCAATCGCGGCCAGGCGTGCGACGCGCAGCACCGAGGCATCGGGCGCGCCAGGCCGCACGAACCGCCGGTAGAGATCCTGCGACAGCGACGTCGAGAGCATGAAGAGCACCGCGTCGGCCGCGCTGATCTCCGCGGAGAAGACGGCCGCCAGCGCGAGCGCGCCAACCCAGGCCGGCAGGTTCTCGACCATCAGCGTCGGCAGCGCCAGCTCCGGGTTCGAGAGCCCCGGGTGCTGGACGTGCGCCGCCAGGCCGAGCAGGGCCGGCACGATTGCAAAGGCGAGCAGCGCGAGGCCGTTCGCGCCGATGCCGACGCGCACCGCCCGTTCGTCCCGCGCCCCGTAGGCCTTCTGCAGCAGGCCCGGCGAGACGATGAAGGCGGGAACGAGGAGGGCGAGCAGCGACGCGGATCGAGGTCCCCAGAAGCTGGCGTGGGTGGCCGGCAGGGCGTCGCTTGCCAGGAGGGCACCGACGCCTCCTACCTGCCCGAGCACGATCGGCAGCGCCACCAGGAAGCCCGTCAGCTTCACCGCCAGCTGCACCAGGTTCACCCACGCGGCGCCGAGCAGCCCCCCCGCCGAGAAGTAGGCCGTGACCAGCGCTCCGCCGAGGATGCAGCCCCACGCCTTCGGCAGCCCCGCGACGACGTTGAGGATCCAGGCCAGGCCGATCATCTGCCCGGCGAGAATTGCCAGCGTGCCGAGCCAGAGGAGGGCCGCCACGAGCGCGCGCACCGTCCCGCCGTACCGGTCCTCGAGGAAGTCGCCGACGGTGAAGTACCCGCGCCGGGTGGCTTCGCGCCAGATACGCGGGCCAATCCAGAACGCCAGCAGCAGTGAGCCGATGCCCGACGAGGCGTTCCACCACCACGCGCTCAGCCCGTCCCGGTACCCGAGGCCCGTCGCGCCCACCGTGGAGCCGGCGCCGATGTTGGCCGCGAGTAGCGTGGCGAAGACGAGCACCGGTCCGAGGTTCCTTCGCGCGACGAAGAAATCGCCGGCCTTCCGCACGCGCCGTCCCAGCCAGAGCCCCAGCGCCAGCAGCACGAGCCAGTACGCGAGCAGGACTGTCAGGTGGAGCGACATGTACTATGCGATCACGTTCACCACAGAGGCACAGAGACGCGGAGCACCCCTGCACCTTCGGCACTCCCGGCACCAAGCACCCCCTGCACCTCCTGCACCTCCTGCACGATCTGATCGCTGATTCCTCTCTGGTGAACGTCGGTGATCACAGGTCACGCGTCACCGGGCCAGTTCCGATGCCGAGGGATAACCCTCGATGCCCTTCGCGGCCCGGACGGCGCGGAGGATGGCTTCGGCGACGGCCTCGGCCGCGAGCGAACCCACCGTCAGCAGGTCGGCCGGTTTCTCGTGCGCGCCGGTGGCAAGCGCGAACAGCGTGTCGCCGTCGAACGGCGTGTGCGCGGGAACGACGGCGCGCGCGATGCCGTCGTGCGCCATCTGCGCCACCTTGGTTGCCTGTGTCTTGGTGAGCCGGGCGTTGGTGGCGACGACCCCGATCGTCGTGTTCTCACCGGGCTTGGCGCGCGGGATGAGCGCGCCACTGCGCAGCAGGGTCCGCACGTCCGCCAGCCCCCGGCCGTCCTCGGTCCGGACACCCGCCACCACCCGGCCGGTTGCCGGGTCCACCACGTCGCCGGCGGCGTTCACGGCAACCAGCGCCGCGACGACCAGGCCGTCCGGGAGGGTGATGGAGGCCGTCCCGACCCCGCCCTTCATGGCGCGGTGCAGGCCGCCCATCTTGCCCACGGTTGCACCCGTTCCGGCGCCGACGTTGCCCTCCTCGACGGGGCCCGCCCTTGCCGCCTGCGCCGCACGATACCCGCAGTCGGCGGTGGGGCGGATCCTCGGGCTGCCAATGCCGAGATCGAAGAGGATCGCGGCCGGGACGATCGGGACCTTCGCCACCGCGGTCTGGTACCCGATGCCCCGCTCGTCCAGGTAGCGCACCACGCCGCTTGCGGCATCGAGGCCGAAGGCGCTGCCCCCCGAGAGCACCACCGCGTGGACCTCCTCGACGAGGTTCACCGGCTCGAGCAGATCGGTCTCGCGTGTGCCGGGCGCCGAGCCGCGGACGTCCACGCCGGCAACCGCGCCGGCCTCCGCCAGGACCACCGTGCACCCGGTCGGGCGCTCGCGCAGCGTGTGGTGGCCGACTTTGAGGCCGGGGACGGCCGTGAGGCCTTCCGGCCCCCGGGGCGACGGTTGGGGCGCGGGTGTCTGGGTCATGGCGAGCATCAGGGGGAGGGCCGCAATGGCTGAAGCCGCGGCCAGGCTGGTGTTCATTGGCCTCATCATACCCTTCTGCTCCCGGTCCTCACGGGCACAGTCCGGCTGCTTCCCCGGCCGGCGCCGGATCCGGCTGCCGAGGATGAACCTGCCGTCGCGCGGGCTGCACCAACCAGCCCGGGCGTGATACGGTACCGCCGCCATGATCATCCGACGCTTCACGGTGGGGGCCGCCGTGGCCCTGTTGCTCGTTTCGGCTCAGGTTCGATCCGAATCCCAGTCCCAGCCGGGAACTCAGGCCGTCGGCGCGGGGCAGGTTGCCCCCGCGAGGGCGGCCGTCTCGGGTCTCGATCCTTCCCGGATGGCGAGGATCGCGGAACTGGTGAACGAGGCAATCGACGCCAAGGAGCTGCCCGGGGCGGTCGTCATCGCCGGCCGGGGCGACGAGGTCCTGTACCAGCAGGCCTTCGGACGCCGTGCGGTCAAACCCTCGTCGGAGCCGATGACGCTCGACACCGTCTTCGACCTCGCCTCGCTCACCAAGGTGGTCGCGACCGCGCCGGCGGTGATGATGCTGGTCGAGGACGGCAGGGTGCGCCTCAACGAGCGCGTCTCGAAGTTCATCGAGGGGTTCGAGCGCTACGGCAAGGGCGACATCACCGTGCGGCACCTGCTCACGCACGTTTCGGGGCTGCGGCCCGACCTCGACATGGCGCTCGAGTTCGACAGCTACGACGAGGCCATCGAGCGGGCGAAGGAAGAGGTGCCGGTGGCGCGGCCCGGCGAGCGGTTCATCTACAGCGACATCAACTTCTTCCTGCTTGGCGAGATCGTCCGCAAGGTGAGCGGCCAGGCGCTCGACCAGTTCGTGCGCGAGCGGCTGTTCCAGCCGCTCGGGATGCACGAGACCACCTTCAAGCCCGACGCATCGCTGGTGGCGCGGATTGCGCCGACCGAGCCGTGCAGCCCGCTCGGCTGGCCCTGCGACACGCCCGACGCGAAGATGCTGCGAGGCGTCGTGCACGACCCGACGGCGCGGCGGATGCAGGGCGTGGCGGGCCACGCCGGCCTCTTCAGCACCGCCGCCGACCTCTCGATCTTCTGCCGCATGCTGCTGAACCACGGCCGCTACGGGCAGGTGCGGGTGCTCTCGCCGCTGGCCGTGGAGAAGATGACCGGGCCGGTCCCGGTGCCCGGCGGCGTCCGCGGGCTGGGCTGGGACATCGACACGGGCTACTCGTCGAACCGCGGCGAGCTGCTGCCGATCGGCTCGTACGGCCACACCGGCTTCACCGGCACTTCGATCTGGATCGACCCGGCCACCAGGACCTGGCTCGTGTTCCTGTCGAACCGCGTCCATCCCGACGGCAAGGGCGACGTCACGCCGCTGCGCGCCCGCATCGCCACCATCGTCGGGTCGGCCATCCTCGAGGTTCCCCCCCAGCCGCTGAGGATGACGGGCATCGACCCCGGTCCCACCGGCACCCGCATCCCCCGCGTCGGGCCGCCCGTGCTGAACGGGGTGGACGTGCTGAAGGCCGAGAACTTCCGCAGGCTGGCCGGCCGCCGGGTGGGCCTGGTGACCAACCACACCGGCATCACGGCCGACGGCGAGACCACGATCGACCTGCTCGCCTCGGCGAAGAACCTCTCGCTGGTTGCCCTCTTCAGTCCCGAGCACGGGATCCGCGGCACGCTCGACCAGGCGGTCATCAAGTCGGACCGGGATCAGAAGACCGGGCTGCCGATCTACTCCCTCTACGGCGAGACGAACAGGCCGACCGGCGAGATGCTGGAAGGGATCGACACGCTGGTCTACGACATCCAGGACGTGGGCGTGCGGTTCTACACCTACGAGACGACGCTGGCCTACGTGCTGGAGGAGGCGGCCAAGCGGAAGATCAAGGTGGTGGTGCTCGACCGCGTGAACCCGATCAACGGGTGGATGGTGGAAGGGCCGGCGCTCGACAAGGAGGTGGCGAGCTTTGTCGGCTACTTCCCCGGTTCGCCAATCCGGCACGGGATGACGGTGGGCGAGCTGGCGCTGCTGTTCAACGAGGAGAAGCAGATTCGGGCCGACCTGACCGTCGTGCCCATCGCCGGCTGGCGGCGCGACCTCTGGTTCGACGACACCAACATGCCCTGGGTCAACCCGTCGCCCAACATGCGGAACCTGCTCCAGGCAATGCTCTACCCGGGCATCGGCGCCATCGAGTACTCCAACCTGTCGGTGGGGCGCGGCACCGACACGCCCTTCCAGCAGGTCGGGGCGCCGTGGATTGACGGCCGCCGCCTGGCCGCGAGGCTGAACGCGCGGCAGATCCCCGGCGTGACGTTCTACCCGACCTGGTTCACGCCAACCTCGAGCAAGTACCAGGGGGAGCGGTGCGGCGGCGTCTTCATCGTGATCACCGATCGCGAGGCGCTGCGGCCGGTCCGCGTGGGCGTGGAGGTGGCCGCCGCCATCCACGGCCTCTATGGCGATCAGCTCCAGCTCGATCCGAACGTCAAGCTCTTCGGCACCGACAAGGTGCTGACGGCAATCAAGAAGGGTGAGGATCCGGCGCGCATTGCCGCCTCGTGGGCGGCTGACGAAGGGCGCTGGCGGCTGCTGAGGAACAAGTACTTGGTGTACCGGTGAGGGGCAAGGCTGAAGCCTTGCCGTTGCCGCTGATCTCCGGCAGCGGTGAGGAGCAAGGCTGAAGCTGCCGTTGCCGCTGAGCCTCGGCCTGCCCATACCCGGCAGGCCGGTCCAAGCCGGCGGCCTGCCGGGAATCAGCGGCAAGCACAGGGCTTCAGCCCTGTGCCCTCGCCCTCGGCCTCAAACTCACCGTCCCCGTGAAGGTCTCCAGCTCGACGTGGGCCGCGCCGTCCCCGAGCGTCAGCGTGAAACGCTTGCGCCGGGCGGGCAGGTCGGGAAGCTTCACGGGGAGCACCGAGTGGACGTGCCCCTCGAACGACCGGATGGCCAGCGTTGCGTTCGCGGGGTCGGGAAGCGCTAGGTCGATGTCGCCCGAGTGCGTGGCGAACTGGTAGCGGCCGCCGGCCGCCACGGCTCCCTCCCAGGCAATGTCGCCGCTCACGGTACTGGCCGCAACCGACGCCGACTTCACCGACTGCAGTTTCACCGTCCCGCTCACCGTTCGAGCTGCCGCGCGAGGCGGGCACCATTGCCTTCCAGGGAAGCTTTCGCGACGGCCGGGGCGCCGGCTTGTTCTCGTTCACGCCGCGCGCCGAGTACGTCGGCGAGATGAAGGCGCTCGGCTACGTCGTAGACGACACCTCCGCCGCCGGATTGTTCAGGCTGGCCGCCTTCGACGTCGGAAAACGGTTCCACGACGAGCTTGCCTCGCTCGGTTACACCAGGCTCCCCCTAGAGATGCTGGTGCGGATGCGCACCCATGGTGCCGACACCGAGTACATCAAGCAGCTGCAGGCAGCGGGTTACCGCGACGTGCCGGCCGACGAAGTCGTCCGCGCACGTGGCCACGGCGTGACGCGGGAGTACCTCGAGGGGCTCGCCGCCGCCGGGTACAAGGGCCTGCCGCTCGAACAGGTCATCCGTGCGCGCGATCACGGGGTGGAGTGCGACTACATCGAAAGCCTTGCCGCTTTCGGCTATAGGGGGCTGCCGCTCGAGCAGGTCATCCGTGCCCGCGATCACGGTGTCACCCCCGAGTTCTCGCGCGAGCTGCGCCAGCTTGGATACTCACCCTCACTCGACGAGCTGCGGCGTCTTCGCGACCACGGCGTCACGCCCGGCTGCATCCGTGAGATGCGCGAGGCAGGTTACAGCGAGGTGCCGCTCGAGGAGCTGGTCCGGCTCCGCGACCGCGGCGTGACGGCCTCGTTCGTGCGCGAGCTGGCAAAGGCCGGTTACACCAAGCTCCCGCTTCAAATGCTGATGCGGCTGCGCGATCACGGGGTGACGCCCGGCTACATCGGCGATCTGGCGGAGGTTGGCTACAAGGACATCTCGCCCGACCTCCTGGTGCGCATGCGCGACCACGGCGTCACGCCCAGCTTCATCCGTCGCGCGCAGGAGCAGGGCTACAAGAACGCGTCGCCCGAAGAACTGATCCGCCTCCGCTCACATGGCATCGTGCGGGACTGACTCCGTGACTGCCTCAATACAGCATGAAGTACACCACCACCCCCGTCACCGATACGTACAGCCAGATCGGCAGCGTGCGGCGGGCGATGCGGCGGTGGGCGTCGTAGCGGGCGCGCAGTCCGCGGGTGAGCGTGACGATGGCGAGCGGCACGATTGAGGCGGCCAGCACGATGTGCGAGATCAGGATGGCGAAGTAGACGGGGCGGATCCAACCTTGGCCGGTGAACGGGCGCGAGCCGGCCTGCGCGTGGTACACGAGGTACGACACGAGGAAGAGCGTCGAGGTGGCGAAGGCCGCGATCATCGCGAGGCGGTGGGCCCGCCGCTTGCCCCGCCGGATCAGCACGTAGCCGAGCACCAGCCATCCGGCGGCGACGGCGTTCAGCGTGGCGTTGAGGGTGGGGAGGTCGGTGGCCTGCATGGCTCGGGGCTGGCGGTCTTCAGCACGACACTCTCAGTGATCCAGCAGCAGGATTGTCCACAAGAGGGGAAGGTACACGATCGAACCGACGAAGAGGCGCACCGCCGTCGGCCGATCGCGCCGGGCCGCGAAGCGCACGGCGAAGGCAAAGAACGCGAGCCCGAGCACGGCGGCCCCGGCGAAGTAGAGCGTTGCGGCCAGGCCCGCCACCGCCGGCAGCAGGCTCACGGGAACCAGCACCGCCGCATAGAGCACCGTCTGCTGCGCAGTGCTGCGGCCGTCCGGCTCCACCACCGGCAGCATCTTCAGCCCCGCCCGGGCGTAGTCGTCGCGACACAGCCAGGCGATTGCCAGGAAGTGCGGCATCTGCCAGAGGAAGACGATGGCGAAGAGCACCCAGGCGCCTGCGGTGAGCTCCCCGCTGGCCGCCGCCCACCCGATCACCGGCGGAAGGGCGCCGGGTATCCCGCCGACGAGGGTGGCCATCGGGCTGCGGCGCTTCATCGGCGTGTAGACGAGCACGTACGACACGAGCGTTGCGAGGGCGACACCGGCAGCGAGGGTGGTTGCGCCGGCCGCGAGCTGCAGGAGACCGAGGATCGAGAGCGAGAACGCGAACCAGGTCGCGGGCGCCAACTCCAGGCGCCGCATCGGCAGGGGGCGCGTTCGCGTGCGGCGCATCAGGGCGTCGCTGTCGCGCTCGATGATCTCGTTGAAGGCCGCGGCGCCGCCGGCGACCAGTGCGGTTCCCACGATGGTGTGGAAGAACACGGCCGGATCGATCCGCTCGGCCGCGAGGAAGAACCCCGCGCCGGTCGATGCGACCACGAGGAGGTTCAGGCGCGGCTTGGCGAGGGCGGCGAAATCAGAAGCCTTCGCCGCGGTGCCGGGCCAGGGCAGCAGCGAGACCGTGGGTCGGGGACTCTCGGGCGTCGGGGTGCTCATGCCGTGGCGTCCGTATGCCGGGGCCGCGGTCCGGCCCCGCCGATCAGCGGTGCGGCCGCGCCGGCCCTGAGCAGCAGCACTAGGGAGGCGGCAAGCGCGACGCCGGCGCTGGCGGCATGCATCGTGGTGACGAGCGGCGTCATGCCCGACAGCACCGCGAGGCCGCCCAGCAGGATCTGCGCGACAACGATCAGTGCCAGCAGCGTGGCCGGCCGCACGAAGCCGACGTGGCCCGCGTGGTGCCGGTAGACGCGCACGACGGTCGCCGCCACGAGCCCGGCCGTCACCAGGGCTATCAACCGGTGGAGAAACGCCACCGCCACGATTGCCGAGTCCAGCTCGGCCACCGGGATGACCTGGCCGAACGCGAGCGGGTAATCGGGGATCGCGAGGCCCCCGGGGCGCCCGTCGGCCACGTGCGAGTGCCTCATCAGGGCGCCGACCAGCACCTGCGCGTAGATCGCGATGGTCGACGCGAGGGCCCAGCGCGCCAGCGCCGGGTCCGATTCCACCCGCACGGCACCCTGCTCGCGTTCGAGCCATCCAGGCGAGGTCAGGAGGGCCATGGCGACCGTCAGGCCGAAGAACAGCTGCGCGAGCGCGGCGTGAAAGACCGAGAAGTACGCGGGCAGGAGCGAGATGACCGCGAGGCCGCCGTAGACCGACTGCGCCACCACCAGCGCGACCGCCGCCACCGAGAGCCCCTTCATCCACGGGCGGGGATCCGACCGCCACGCCAGCGCCGCCGCCAGCACCGTCAGCAGCGCCACGAGAGCCGCCAGCAGCCGGTGGGCCTGCTGAAGCCAAGCGCCGGATGCCGCCTCGGTGGTGGGCGACAGCGACGGCCATCCAGGGAGGGCCAGGCCGGCCCCGGTGCTCGAAACCAGCGCGCCGGCGAGCAGCAGCACCAGCGTGCAGGCACAGAGCAGGACGGCGGATCGATGAAGCCAAGTCATGTCCCTCGCCCCCGCGTCGAATGTGAGACTGTGAAGCCCTTCTCAAGCTACCACAGTCACGGGGAGATCACGAACTGTCCGGCTCCTGGCCCCCTAGCCGGCCGCTGAAGAACGCGGCCTGAATGCAAATGCAAAAGGGAGAATGTAAAAACGCGCCTCTTTTTCATTCTCCATTTTCCCTTTTACATTGCAGGCTTCATTCCTTCAGCACCTCCTGGCTCCTAGCCCCTAGGCTAGCCCCTAGACTAGCTACCGCGCTTCCCTCAGCTTTCGCTGGATGCGGTCCTCGATCCAGTGGGGATCCCACCACTCGACCGAGGTCACCGGCCGTCCCTGCAGCAGCATCGAGAAGTGCAGGTGATCGCCGCCCGCAAGTCCCGTCATCCCGCTGCGGCCCAACTGCTGCTCCTTCTTCACCTCGTCGCCGGCCTTCACGTCGATTGACGAGAGGTGCGCGTAGAGGGACCCGATCCCCATCCCGTGATCGAGGATGACCGTGTTGCCGTAGATGCCGAGGTAGTCGGCGTACAGCACCTTGCCGTCGTTGGCGGCGAGCACCGGGATGTTGACGGTGACCGCCAGGTCGTACCCGAGGTGCACCTGCTGGTCGATTTCCCGTCCCTTGTAGAAGTACGTGCGGTGATCCGCGAAGCCCGCCTCGACCGATGCGTTGCCGAGCGGCCTGAAGGGGCCGTGCCACAGGAACTCGGGGGCCGTCTTCGCCGACACCGACCGGATCAGCTCGGCGTTGGCGCGGCGCAGGTCGTTGTTCACCTTCAGGAACGCCTCCGCGTAGGTCTCCGGCGTGTCGAGGGTGGCGCCGAGGTCGGGCGCGTGGTCCACGATCTCAGGCAGCACGCGCTGCAGGAAGGCGTCGGTGATCTCGATGCGGCTCTTGCGGAACATCCTGGGGAAGACGCGGTACTCGAACGAGCTGCGCGACTGGTTCCCGGCCTCGTCGCGTGCCGTCAGGTAGATCGGCGTGTTGAGGTCCTGGTCGTGCAGCAGGGCGAAGAACGCCACCCTGAGCGACGGGTCGGCGCCGGCCACCCCAGCACCCGATGCGGGGTACCCGGGGTAGAAAAGGTCGCCGACCTGCACGCCCGACTGCGCGTCTGCGGGCGTCACCCGGTAGACGACCATCTCGGCGCCGCCGAAGTTCACGAAGTGGTGCGACGAGGTGACGCCGGCGCGAGGCGGCGTGAAGCGGGCCTGGAAGCTGCGCGAAGCCTCGGCAGCCCTCGAACGGACGCCGAAGAGGGCCGAGCGGGTGGCGGAGACCCGGACCGTGGCTTCGCCTGCCTGCAGGACCGGCACCGACCGCTTGCCGAGGGGCCGGCTCACCCTCATGCGCTCCGGCGTTTCCTGCTTGACGTCGGCGTCGCCGGGGGAGTCGAGCGAGAAGAGCGGGGTGGTCTTGCCCCCCTGCTCGAGGACCGCCTCGAGCCGGGTCAAGGTTCCCTGCGGGGCCGCGACCGTGAACTCCAGCGTGCTGTCCATGCCCACGAGCTTGCCGGGCTGCGTGATCTCGATGGCGGGAGCGGCGGCCCGTCCGGCGGCCACCCAGACGACCCCGGCCGCGAGCGCCAGGGCGAGGATGAGGCTCAGGAGGATGCGCATGGCGAACATCTTCTCACAAGGGGGCCCTGCGATCAGATCGTGCAGGAGGTGCAGGAGGTGCAGGGGGTGCAGGGGGTGCAGGAGGTGCGAAAGGTGCAGAAGGTGCAGGGGGCTCGCCGCGCCGTAGCCGCGCCCCGGGGGCGCAGGGGGGTGCTGGTGCTGAGGGTGCTGGGGGTGCCGATACGCAGGGGGCTTGCCCGCCGTAGCCGCGCCCCGCGGGCGCAGGCGGGGACGTTGACCGAACCCCAGCGCTTCGGTAAAATGAGCATTCCGTCCTTGGGTGCCGGTATCGTCTAGGGGTCAGGACACGTGGTTCTCAGCCACGGGACCGGGGTTCGAATCCCCGTACCGGTACCAACCACCAAGTTCACTTCCCTCAGTTTCGTCTGAAGCCCCGACGCATGCGGGAGCCAGCCTCACGCGTCGGCGCACGCAGCCCGTTCCGTGCTCCTCGACTACCGACCCCACGGACTGGACTTCGTGACTCGCGACTTCGCGACTCCCCGACTGCGTGAATGCTTCCGCCGTGCTAGTCTGTCGTTCCGTGCCGAGACGACTTCTCGCGGGCGCCTCTCTCGGCTTGGCGGCCGCTGCACTGGCCTTCCTGGTCGGCCTGGTCCCGTTCACAGAAACGGTCGAGCTGAAGACGTACGACTGGCGGATCCGGCTCACCGCCTCTCCCTCCGAGGCCCGCCGCGACATCGTCCTGGTGGCCATCGACCACGCCAGCATCCGCAGCCTCGAGCCGCTGGTCGGGCGGTGGCCGTGGCCCCGCTTCATCCACGCCGCGCTTCTCGACTTCCTGGCCCGGGCGCCGGCGAAGGCGATCGTCTACGACGTGATCTTCACCGAGCGCGACCGGCGCCGGTTCACGGTTGGCGGGGAGGAGTGGACCGGCGAGGAGTCGGACCAGGCGCTGGTCGAGGCGACGCGCCGGGCGGGCATGGTCGTGCACGTGGCCGACGTGGCGGGCGAGGCGACCGAGGGCGGTGAGACCGCGCCGGCGCCCGTCCTGGCGGCGGCGTTCAAGGTGGCGGGGTTCGAGCGCCGCCCCTCGCTGGTGCTCCCGTTCCCCGAGCTGGCGGAGGCAAGCCGGGCCCTCGGCCACAACCTGGTCATCCTCGACGCTGACGGACCTGCCCGGCGAACCGCGCCCTTCGTGGAGTACGCCGGCCGGCCGCTGCCGTCGCTCGCGGTTGCCGCCGCGGCCATCGCCGAGCGGCTGGGGCCCGGCGACATCTCGTCGGACGGCCGCACGCTGAAGGTGGGCACGCACGAGTTGCCGCTGGTCCACCAGCAGCTCCCAAGCTTCTACGGGGAGCAGGGCGAGGCGCGCCGCACCCTGGTGCGCTTCCCCGGCGGGGTGCTCGAGGACGGAAAGCCCACCTACCGCGAATACTCCTTCTACGACCTGTTCTACTCGGAGCAGCAGCTGCTGGCGGGCGAAAAGCCGCTCGTCGATCCGGCCTCGCTGAAGGACGCCATCGTCCTGGTCGGGACCACGGCCGCCGGGCTGTACGACCTGTTCTCGGTGCCGTTTCCCGGGAAGATGCCGGGCATGCAGGTGCACGCCAGCGCGCTCGACAACCTGCTGTCGGACCGCTTCCTCGCGCCCGCGCCCGGCTGGGCGAGGCTGCTCGTGCTGCTGGTGTGCGGTCTCACCGCGGCGCTCGCGGTCACCATGCTCGGCGTGTGGCGGGGGTTGGCGGCGGGGGCCCTCGTGGTGGCGGCGCTGCTGGGCGGCTCGGTGCTGCTCTTCGACGCCGGCACGTGGCTGCAGGTGACGGCGCCGTTCGTCGCGGCCGTCCTCGCCTCCTTCGGCGGGGTTGCCTACCAGTACCTGGTGGAGGACCGCGAGAAGCGCAAAGTCAAGCAGCTCTTCTCCCGATACGTCTCGAAGGACGTCTGCGAGCAGCTGATGGCCGACCCGTCGAAGGCGCACCTGGGCGGCTCGCGGCGCGAGATGTCCGTACTCTTCTCCGACATCCGCGGGTTCACGACCTTCTCCGAGGCCGGGCAGCCCGAGCAGGTCGTCCAGCAGCTGAACGAGTACTTCACGCGGATGGTCGACGTGATCTTCGCCCATCGCGGTACGCTGGACAAGTTCGTCGGCGACGCCGTGATGGCGCTGTTCGGCGCGCCCCTCGACGACCCCGACCATGCCGAGCACGCGGTGCAGGCGGCCCGCGCGATGCTGCGCGAGCTGGAGGCGCTCAACCGCAGGTGGGCGGCCGAAGGAAGGCCCACCCTCGCCATCGGCATCGGGATCAACACGGGAGAGATGGTCGCCGGGAACATCGGGTCGGAGTCGATCATGAGTTACACCGTGATCGGCGACGCGGTGAACCTGGCGTCGCGCCTCGAGTCGCTCAACAAGCAGTACGGGACGTCGATCATCGTTTCAGAGGCCACGCGTGTACGGCTCGGGGGCGACCACAACGTGCGGGCGCTCGGCGAGGTCGTGGTGAAGGGAAAGACCCGGGCCGTGCCGATCTACGAGGTGTCCTGAGTGGAATCCAGCATGCGCAACCTTGCAGTGGCCTGCGCCGCCTTCGCGATCCTCGTCCCGGCGGCGATCGCGCCGGCCGCGCCGGCCGATCCGCAGCTAGGGAAGATCCTGAGGCGCGCCGAGAAGCGCGCCGAGCAGCTCCAGTCGCTCCGCGTGACCGAGCAGGAGGAGGTCGAGCTGGGCGCGGCGGTGAGCGAGCGAATCCGCGTGCGCTACGGCGTCGTCCAGGACGCGGCGGTCCACAAGTACGTCGCGCTGGTCGGCACGCTGCTGGTCGAGAACGGGCCGCGTCCCGGCCTGCCGTGGCACTTCATCGTGCTCGACACCGACGGCGTCAACGCCTTCGCTGCGCCGGGCGGGTACATCCACGTGACCCGCGGGGCGCTCGGGCTGATCCGCAACGAGGCCGAGCTGGCCGGCGTGCTGGCTCACGAGATCGCGCACGTCACGGGCAAGCACACGGTGGAGGCGATCCAGAAGAGCAACGCCATCCAGATCGGCGCCAGCGAGACGCTCCGCGACAAGGAGGTGTTCAGCCGCGTCGTGGACAAGACCGCCGAAATCGTGATGGCGGGCTTCGGCCGATCCGAGGAACTCGAGGCCGACCGCGAGGCGGCGCGGCTGACCGACGCGATCGGCTACGCTCCCGGGGGGCTGACCGCCTTCCTGGCCCGGCTTGCCGAGCGGAACAAGGAATCGATCGGCAAGCAGGGCCTCTACTCGTCGCACCCGGAGATGACAGAGCGCC
>JARKSS010000082.1 GCA_029974175.1 Vicinamibacterales bacterium | reverse complement strand
CCGCGATCAGCGCCGCCGCGGCGCGGCACGCCGCCATGTCAACCGGGGGAGCCGGGCGGCGCGGCCGCCTCGCGACGGGCTCGTCCTCCGCGGGCGCGCAGCGCGACTGTTGGGCATCCTTCGTGATGTCCACCAGCACCGGGCCGGGCCGCCCGGACGTGGCGACGTGGAAGGCCTCGGCAATCGCCGGCGCGACGGCCGAGGCCTCGGTCACCAGGTAGTTGTGTTTGGTGATGGGCATCGTGATGCCGGTGATGTCCACCTCCTGGAACGCGTCGAGCCCGAGCAGCGACGAGCCCACCTGGCCGGTGATGCAGACGACCGGCGAGCCGTCCATCATCGCGGTGGCGATACCGGTCACCAGGTTGGTGGCACCCGGCCCCGAAGTGGCCATGGCGACGCCCACGCGGCCAGTGGCCCGCGCGAAGCCGTCGGCCATGTGCGCGGCCGACTGCTCGTGACGCACGAGCACGTGGCTGATGCCCGAGCGCGGGAGTGCGTCGTAGATCGGCAGGATGGCCCCGCCCGGGTACCCGAAGACGTGCGTGACGCCCAGCCGGGCCAGCGTCTCCCACACCGCCTGCGCGCCGGTGAGCGACGGTTCGGGCCGGCGGGCGGCCTGCCCCTGGATCGAGGTCTTGGGCATCGGGGTCTCCTACTCGAGCACGGCGCCGAGCGCGGCGGACGAGACCGCGCGCGCATAGCGGCTCAGCACGCCGGCCCGGTAGCGGGGCGGGGGTTGCCGCCAGGCGGCCAGGCGCTCGGCCACCTGGCCCGGCGTCAGATCGACATCGAGGCGGCGATGCTCGATGTCGAACCGGACGATGTCGCCGTCGCGCACCGCGGCAATGGGCCCGAGGCAGGCCGCCTCGGGCGACACGTGACCGGCCATGAGTCCCCGCGTTGCGCCCGAGAAGCGCCCGTCGGTGACGAGGGCCACCGAGTCGCCGAGTCCCGCCCCGTTGACGGCCGCGGTCACGGCGAGCATCTCGCGCATTCCCGGGCCGCCGCGCGGCCCCTCGTTGCGGATCACGATGACATCGCCCGGAGCGATCCGGCCGCCCTGCACCGCCTCGAATGCCGCCTCCTCCGACTCGAAGACGCGCGCGGGCCCCTCGTGCTGCCGGCGCGTGTACCCGGCCACCTTGACGACGCAGCCGTCGGGCGCCAGGTTGCCCTTCAGGATCACGAGGCCGCCGCTTGGCGAGATCGGCCGGTCGAGCGGGCGCACGACCTGCTGGCCGTCCGCCTCGCACGCCGCGGCCGCCGCCTCGCCGATGGTCTGGCCCGAAACCGTCGCGCAGCCGGCGTGCAGCGGTCCCGCCTGGCACAGCCGTGCCGCGACCAGGGCGCTGCCGCCCGCGCGGTACAGGTCGAAAACCGTGAACCGGCCGCCGGGCTTCAAATCGGCGAGCAGGGGAGTGACGCCGCTGATGCGATCGAAGTCGTCGATCTCGAGCTCGACCCCGGCTTCGCGCGCGATGGCCAGCAGGTGCAGCACGGCGTTGGTGGAGCCGCCTGTGGCGGCGACGCCCGCGATGGCGTTCTCGAGCGAGGTCCGGGTGATGACGTCCCTCGGGCGCAGGCCGCGCTCGAGCAGTTGCATGACGAGCGCGCCGGCCCGCGCGGCCACCTCGGCGCGGGCGGCGTCGGTGGCCGGCACGCTGGCGCTTCCCATCGGTGAGATCCCGAGGAACTCGCACGCCAGGGCCATCGTGTTCGCGGTGAACTGGCCGCCGCAGGCGCCGGGCCCGGGGCAGGCGGAGTCCTCGATCTCGCGAAGGCCCTCATCGTCGAGGCGCCCGGCCGCGTGCGCTCCCACCGCCTCGAAGACGTCCTGGATCGTCAGGTCGCAGCCGCGGGCGTGGCCGGGGGCGATCGCGCCGCCGTAGAGCACGAGGCCGGGGAGGTCGAGCCGCGCGAGGGCCATGACGGCCCCGGGAATGGTCTTGTCGCAGCCCACGAGCGCCACCACCGCGTCGAGGCCGTGGGCGCGCACCACCAGCTCGATCGAGTCGGCAATGACCTCGCGGCTCACGAGCGACGCGCGCATCCCCTCGGTCCCCATCGAGATGCCGTCGGAGACCGCGATCGTGCCGAACTCGAGCGGCGTGCCGCCCGCCCGGCGGATGCCCTCCTTGACGTCGGCGGCCAGCTCGCGCAGGTGGTAGTTGCAGGGGCCGATCTCGGTCCAGGTGTTGGCAATGCCGACGAGGGGGCGCGCCAGGTCGGCGTCGGTCAGGCCAATTGCCTTGAACATCGCCCGCGCCGGCGCGCGGCTCGGGCCGTCGAGCGTCGGCGCGCTCTGCGCGCGCATCGGGCCATCGGGCATCGTGCCTCTCTTACGGAAACGTAGAGCCGGGATTGTGCGGCCGGGGCGGGGCGGCGTCAAATTAATAGTGCACGCCTAGAGAATAAATTGCACTTATGACATAAGGTAGGGGCGTGGTGAGAACGGCGGCCAGGGTGAACGGCGGCCCCGCGGCCGGGCGCCGCGCGACGCCGGCGCGGCGAGGCCGCCGCCGGGCTACGACGGGCGCTTCGGCTGCTTCTCCAGCTTCGCCCGCTGCTGCTGCTGGTTCTTGATCTCCTGCTGTTTCTGGAGCTTCGACTTGTCCTTCTTGCCCTTGTCTCCCATGCGGCGTTCTCCTCGAACGGGCCGCCACGCGCGGCCCGGCACTGTGGAAACGTCGCGCGAAACGGAGCAAGCGAGGTGCCAAGCGAACGGCCGGGTTGCCGCCGTCCCCGAGCGAGGGCGTGAAGCGGGCCCCGAGTCGGAGGGCGGGCTAGAATGGCTCCGCACCTTCCGTCCTGTTGTCCCTCGACACGATCGCGAGACCCTGGGCGAACCCTCGGGGCGTTCCGCGTTTCCGTTCCGTTCGACGTTCCCGTTTCGCGGGGAGGTGGCCGTGACGGACGCTGTCCCGGTCGAGCGTATCGCAGGCGACGCCAGAGACCTCCGCCGCGCCGAGCAGGAGGGCCTCGGCCTCTGCCTCTCGGGCGGCGGCTATCGCGCGATGCTGTTCCACCTCGGGTCCCTCTGGCGCCTCAACGAGGCGGCGCTGCTGCCAGACCTCGACCGGGTCTCGAGCGTGTCGGGCGGTTCGATTGCCGCCGGGCTGCTCGGTCTTCGATGGCGCGGGCTGGAGTTCCGGCAGGGCGTGGCCAGCCGCTTCGAGCCGCTGGTCGCGGCCCCGCTGCGCGCGCTTGCCGGCCGCACGATCGACGAGGGGGCGATCCTCTCGGGCGCGCTGCTGCCGGGCGCCATCGCCGTGCGGGTCGAGGCGGCGTTTCGCGACCACCTGTTCGGGGATGCGACACTGCAGGACCTCCCGCGCGACTCGGAAGGCCCGCGTTTCGTCATCAACGCCACCAGCGTCCAGACGGGCGGCCTCTGGCGCTTCTCCCGGCCGTTCATGGCTGACTGGCGCGTGGGACGGTTTTTCGAGCCGCGTGTGCCGCTGGCCTTCGCGGTTGCGGCGTCCTGCGCGTACCCGCCGGTGCTTTCGCCGGCCCGGCTGCGGCTCGTCCCCGGCCTTTTCACGCGTGTCGAGCCCGCCGAGCTGTTCCGTTCTCCCTTCAGCTCGGAGGCCGTGCTCACCGATGGCGGCGTGTACGACAACCTCGGGCTCGAAACCGTCTGGAAGCGGTACTCGACCGTGCTGGCGAGCGACGGCGGCGGCCACCTGGAGCCCGAGGGCAACCCGAAGCGCGACTGGGCTCGCCACGCGCTCAGGGTGCACGAGATCATCGACAACCAGGTCCGCACCCTGAGGAAGCGGCAGCTGATCGGCTCCTTCAAGGCGGGGTACCGAAAGGGGGCCTACTGGAGCATCCGCTGCGACCCGGCCGACTATGGCGTTCTCGCGCTGCCGTGCGCGGACGAGGCCAGGGCACGCCTGGCCGGCGTGAAGACGCGGCTCGAGGCAATCGACGACCGGCTCCCGGACCAGTTGATCAACTGGGGGTACGCGGCCTGCGACGTCGCGCTGCGGGCGCATGTGCGACCCGGCCTGACGCTGCCGGCCGGCTTCCCGTACCCGGGCAGCCCGCTGGACGGCCGCCCGTAAGGCTGCAACCCGGGCCGCCGCCTTTCCGTCCAATTCCCCGTGGCACACGCGTGCCCGTGGAGTTCACCCGTCGAGAGGGAAGCACGCCCATGACAAGCGCACGAAGGGTTGGTGGTGGTCTCCCCGGCCGGCTTTTCGCGGCCGCGATGATGGTGATCCTGCCGGCGCTGCCGGTTCCCGGCCAGCCGGCCGCCGTGCCGAAGCTGGCCGCCCCGCCGGTCGAACTGCCCGGGACCGAGCATCTCTCCCTGCACTCCCGGGTCACCGGCCAGGAGTACGCCCTGTACGTGAGCCTGCCGCGGGGATACGACACGGCCACCGGGCGTTTCCCGGTCATCTACGCCGTGGACGGGCAGTGGGACTTCACCCTCGTCCACGCCATCTACGGCCAGCAGTACTACGACGGCTTTCTCCCCGGCGCGATCATCGTCGGCATCACGTGGGGCGGCGAGAAGCCGGACTACGATCGGTGCCGCGCCTTCGACCTGACGCCAACCGCGAGCGGCCAGCCCGGGCGGTACGGCAACGCGCCGAGGTTCCTGGAGTTCATCGAGAAGGAAGCCATCCCCTTCATCGAGTCGAGGTACCGCGCGGCCGGCGACGGGCGCACGCTCACCGGCAGCTCGTTCGGCGGCCTCTTCACCTTGTACGCGCTTTTCAGCCGGCCGGCCCTCTTCGACCGCTACGTCCTGACCAGCCCGGCGTGGACATGGGACAACCAGGTGCTCCTGCGCCACGGCGAGCAGCTCGCCAGGTCGGGGCTGCCGAAGCCGGTGAAGGTGTTCATGGGGGTGGGAGAGTACGAGGACGTCGCCGGCTTCGAGAGGCTGGCGGCAACGATCCGCGGCTACGGCCTGGCGGGGCTCGACCTCGAGACCAGGGTCATCGCGGGAGCCGGCCACTCGGGTGCGAAGGCCGAGGGGTTCACACGCGGCCTCCAGTTCGCGTTCGCCCGGCCGTGCGCGAGCGTGCCGCCCGACGCGCTGTCGCGGCTGGCCGGCGAGTACGAGATCGGGCCTCCTTCCCCCGCCATCGTGAAGGTGGCCGTGGAGGATGGCGGCCTGGTGGCCTACCCGCCCTCGGGGCCGAAGGTCCGCCTCTGCGCCGACTCCCACCTCGACTTCCGCCTGGTCGGCCAGTACCTGAAGGTGCGCTTCATCGAGGAGGCGGACAAGACGATCGGCAGCTTCCGGCTCGAGCAGTACAACGGCGAGGCGGTCGCGAAAAGGCGAAAGTGAGCGGGCCCGCGGACGGTTCTTCCGCTACACTCTCCGCTTGTGCCGACCTCGATGGACGTGCCGCCTCGTGTGCAGCGACCGGGCTGGACGGGTCGCTGGGGACTCGCGATTGCCGGCCTGCTGCTCGTGCAGGCCGCGATCCTGCTGGCGATGGGGCGCCTTCCGATCTGCGAGTGCGGCTACGTGAAGGCGTGGCACGGGGTGGCCCACAGCTCCGGGAACTCGCAGCACGTCTCCGACTGGTACACGTTCTCGCACCTGATCCACGGCTTCCTCTTCTACTGGATGCTGTCGCTGGCCGTGCCGCGATGGAAGGCGGGCTGGCGGGCCGTGCTGGCGCTCGGCATCGAGGTTGCCTGGGAAGTGGTGGAGAACACGCCGTTCGTCATCGACCGCTACCGGGCGGCCACCATATCCCTCGACTACTACGGCGACACCGCCCTCAACTCGGTGTGCGACTCGATTGCCTGCCTCGCGGGCTTCGCCGCCGCCCGGAGGCTGCCCGTTGCTGCCACGATCCTGCTCGCGCTGGCGTTCGAGGCCCTCACGCTCTGCTGGATCCGCGACAACCTCACGCTCAACGTGATCATGCTGCTCTGGCCGGTGGACGCCATCCGGGGCTGGCAGGCGGGAGGGTGAGCGAGCGCTCCCGACCGTTCTGCTAGAGTGTGCAGCCATGAAGCACCCTTTGGTTTCAGCAGCTCTCGTGCTCGGGGTGGTCCTCCTGCTCGGCGCGGCGGCGGCGCGGCAGCCGAAGGCGGCCCCGCAAGCCGATCGCGGCGCCCGCCCCGTGAAGATCTACGTCAACACCGACCTCGAGGGGATCAGCGGCGTCTTCAAGTTCGCGCAGACGCGCGAGAAGGACTCGCCCGCCAACCTCCAGGCCTGCGAGTACTTCATGGGCGACGTCGCGGCCGTCGTCCGCGGGCTGCGCGACGGCGGCGCGACCGAGGTGGTGGTGCTCGACGGACACGGGTCGCAGGCGGTGCTGCCGCACCTGATGGTGCCGGGCGCCGTCTACATCACCGGCACGCCGCGGCCCGGCGCCGGCAACCTCTCGGAGCTCGACTCGTCGTTTGCCGGCATGGTCATGGTCGGCTTCCACGCCATGATGGGAACGCCCGACGGCGTCCTGCACCACACCCAGTCGTCCCGCACCGAGAACCGCTATTGGTACAACGGCGTCGAGTCGGGCGAGCTGGTGCAGAACGCGGCCATCGCGGGCCACTACGGCGTCCCCGCGATCATGGTGACGGGCGACGAGGCCACCTGCCGCGAGGCGAAACGGTTCCTCGGCGACGACCTGGTCACCGTGGCGGTGA
>JARKSS010000080.1 GCA_029974175.1 Vicinamibacterales bacterium | reverse complement strand
TGCGCTGCAGGCGCTCGGGCGGGACGGCCACTCGCTCGAGCCGCTGGTGGCCGACTGGTTCAACCGGGCCGCCGCCCCCGAGCGTGCGAGCCCGTCTCCCGGCCTCGCCGTGGCGGTGACCGGCGAGGCACTCGAGCAGGTGCTGGCGTTGACACTACGGCCGTTCCTCGAGCGGTGCGCCGAGGCCGTCCGGCAGCGGGCCGACTTCAGCGCCTGGCACCTTGCCTTGTGTCCCCTCTGCGGGGGCGAGCCCGAGCTGGCGGCGCTCGACCTGCACGGTGAGCGACTCCTGGTGTGCGGCCGCTGTACGACCGAGTGGCAGTTCGAGCGCGGGATCTGCCCCTTCTGCCGCAACGACGACCGCAGCCTGCTGCCGTCGTTCGGCAGCCGGGACGGCGTGTATCGCTTGGAGGCCTGCGACGTGTGCCGCCGCTACCTGAAGACCTTCGACATCCGCGCGGGCCGGCGGCACGTGCTGCTGGCGGTCGATTCGGTTGCGACGCTCCCGCTCGACGCGGCGGCGATTAAGCGGGGATACCAGGCGTAAGACCGAGCTCGGAGGCCGCAGAAACACGAAGGGCGCGATCGGCTGCCGCCGCTCGCGCCCTCGCCAAGCCCTCGGGGCCTGAGCGTTCCTACTCTTCTTCTTCCTTTGCGGCTTCCTCGGTCTTCGTGCCCAGCAGTTCCTTGGCCCTGATCGACACCCACCCGAGCAGGTTGCGCGCCTCGGTGAAGCGCGCGGTGTTCGAGCGCGCCCCCAGCACGACCACGGCCACGGGCTGGTTCAGCTCGGGGAGCTTCAGGAGGGTCGCCAGGCAGTAGCCCGCGCGGTTGATGAAGCCGGTCTTGCCGCCGAGCACGTTCGGCTGCAGCTCGCTGTTGGCCAGCAGCCGGTTGGTGCTGTGGATCGTCCGCGCCCGCTTGCCGAGCACCAGCTGGTGCTCCTTCTTCCGCATGATCTCCGAGATCCACTCGTCGCCGGCGGCGTAGGCGATGAGCCGCGCCATGTCGTAGGCCGACGAGACGTTGGCGGCGTCCAGCCCCGAGGGGTCGGCATAGGTGGTGCTCTGCAGCCCCAGCTCGACGGCCTTCTCGTTCATCCGGCGCACGAAGCCGTCCGACCCCCACGGCGAGACGCGGGCCAGTGCCCGGGCCGCGGCGTTGTCGGAGGAGATCAGCAGCAGGTGCATCAAATCGTCGATCGAGACGACGTAGCTGGCCCTGAGGTGCGTGGTCGAGGCGGCGTAGACGTCGCCACGCTCGATGGTCACCATCTGGGAGGGGTCGGGGTCGGTCTCCGAGACGATGATCGCCGTCATCACCTTGGTGATGCTCGCGATCGACCGCTTGTCCTGGGAATGCTCTTCCCACAGGACCTGCTTGGTTTCCGGGTTGTAGATGATGGCGGCCGCGGCGTGCAGGTCGGGAACGAGGGCCCCGGTCGCGTCGGTCTTGAAACGGGGGATCTGCGCCTCGCGAAGGGCGGCAGCGCGGGCGCGCGCCTGCCGGGCGCGGCGGGCGGCGGCGGCCTTCGAGCGGGCCGTTGAACGGCTCTTCGAGCGGCGGACAGTAGCAGTCTTCTTTTTGGTGGTGGACTTTTGTACGGTCGTCCCGCGACTCTGCGTGGCTGCCGCCACCGGCGCGGGCAGGCTGACCGAGAGCCCGAAAGACACGCAAAGTCCGGCTGCCAGGGCAGCCCACGAGGGATGGCTACGCAGTGACATCGGTTGTTTCAACGACCGGGGCAGGACAAAACACCGGCATTGTAGCAGAACGCTCAGCCGGGGCAAGCCCTTTCTCATTCACTCCGTAGGACTTGTGGGCTAGTCTGCCTGCGCGGCGCCTTCGTGCTCCGTTCTTTCGACATGCAAGGGGCGGTCCAGCTGAGCTTCCGCGGCGCGGGCCGCTTCCACCCGGGGCAAGGAAATCAGCGCATTTCAGAAGCGTAACCAAGCGACGAAACTGAACCGTCCGGGGCCCGTCACTCCTGCAGCAGGTCTTCGAGGCCC
>JARKSS010000074.1 GCA_029974175.1 Vicinamibacterales bacterium | reverse complement strand
CGCGATGGGCGTGCCGGCCGACCGGATCCTCGTCGAAAACCAGTCCACCAATACCGGCGAGAACGTCGTGTTCACCCGCCGCCTGCTCGAGGCGCGAAATCTCGATCCCGCCTCGTTCATCCTCGTTCAGAAGCCGTACATGGAGCGGCGCAGCTACGCCACCTTCCAGAAGGTGTGGCCCGGGAAGCGCCTGATCGTGACCTCGCCGCGCGTCTCGCTCGACGAGTACCTCGAGCGGTACTCGAACGAAACGCTCACGGCCGATGACGTGGTCGGCATCATGGTGGGCGACCTGCAGCGAATTCGCCTCTACCCGGAGAAGGGCTTCCAGATCCCCCAGGAAATCCCGCCCGACGTGTGGGACGCCTACTGCGAGCTGGTGTCGCTGGGGTATGACCGGCATCTGGTTAGGGGCCAGTCTAGGGGCTAGTGGCGGGCTGGTGGGGGCTAGCTAGGGTGCTAGGGGTAGGAGGCGCGCTACACTGCTTCAATGCCGACCACGACACGGACCCCGCTGTTCAAGCCCCGGACCCTCTCGTTCCTCCGCGCCCTCAAGCGGAACAACGACCGTGCGTGGTTTGCCGCGCACAAGGAGGAGTACCTCCGCGACGTGCACCAGCCGATGCTCGACTTCGTGGCGTGGGTGGCCTCGGAGCTGCCGGCCTTCGCCCCCGAGCTGGAAGCGTCGCCGCGCACCTCGCTCTTCCGCATCCACCGCGACACGCGCTTCTCGGCCGACAAGACGCCGTTCAAGACGCAGGTGGGTGCCATCTTCCCGCACCGCGACCTGCATCGCAACGTGTCGGCGTGTCTTTACGTGGAGATCGGGCCGGCGGGATCCATGATCTTCGGCGGCATCTACAAGCCGGAACGCGCCGAGCTGCCGGCCATCCGCGACCACATCGCCCGCACACACCGCCGCCTGCGCGCGCTGCTCGAGGCGCCGGCGTTCAAGCGCACGGTGGGAGCGATGGAGGGCGACGCGCTGCAGCGGGTGCCGCCCGGCTACCCTCCCGACCATCCCGCCGCCGAGTACCTCAAGTTCCGGCAGTTCCTGCTCGGAAAGGAATACCCGGCCGCCTTCGCCACCTCGCGGGAGTTCCCCGGGGAGATCCTCCGCCTTTTCCGCCACATGGCGCCGGTGGTGGCGTACCTGAACGAACCGCTCCTGGCCGCGGAACGCGTGCGCGATCCGCTGGCCGAGCGCGCGTCGCGGCGCGAGCCGAAACGCGTGAGCCGACTGATTGGCTGAGCAGCTGGCGCTAGCCCCACCCAGCCCCCAGCCCCCAGCCCCCAGCCCCTAGGTGTTCCAGCGTCAGCCGGAGGTTCTGCGGCTGCTCGGCGCGAAGGTCGGCACCCCTGCCTTGAGCCACGAGCCGTGAGCCCCAGGTGGCCGCCGGGCTTCGCGCGGCCGTCGCGGAGTTGGACCGCAATCAGCCGATGCGGACGATGGAGCAGGCGATCGGGGCGACGGTGGCGCAGCCGCGGTTCCGCACGATCCTGGTGGCGCTCTTCGCGCTCGTGGCGCTGCTGCTGGCCGCCATCGGTGTCTACGGCGTGATGGCGTACGGCGTGACGCAGCGCACGCATGAACTGGGCGTCCGCATGGCGCTGGGCGCGGCCGACCGTCATGTCGTGCGCCTGGTGCTTGTCGAGTCGCTCGCCCTGACGTCGCTCGGCGTCTGCCTCGGGCTGGCGGGCGGCGCGGCGGCCACACGCCTGCTCGGGGGGCTGCTGTTCGAGACGCGGCCGCTCGATCCGGCGACTTTCGTCGCGGTGCCGCTCGTGCTGGCAGCGATCGCCCTCGCAGCGAGCTACATCCCCGCCCGCCGTGCCCTTCGCGTCGAGCCCGCGGTCGTCCTGCGGTAGCGTGGGTCACACACGGCGCCCCACGCGGTGCCAAAGCGCCTGCCCCCTGACGCCTGCAACCGGACCGGGTGGACGGTCTTCGCGGCGCGTCGCACAGGCGGGGGGCGGGTCTCGCGGCGGGCGCGAATGGGACCGCCACTATCCGCCAGGAGTATCGAGAAACGGGGCGATCGACCAGCGTGGCCGCCGGCCGGTTTCGTGATCCTCCGTGGACGTTTTGAGCGCCCAAGCGAGCCCGCCCCCCGATCGGATTGCGAGCGGGTGGCACGTGAGCCCTCGCGCAGGCACCGCGAGGCGAAGCGGGGCCCGGCGCCGCCGTAGCGCCTCTGGGATCGAGACCTGCGACAACCGACCTCGTGGACTCGACTTCGCGACTTCGCGACTTCGCGACCTCGCGACTCCGTGGACTGCCCCTCCGCTACCGCGACGACGTGAGCTTCACGTCGCTGCGGGCCCAGGCTGCGGCAAGGCGCTTCTCGACCAGGGCGGCGTCCTCGTCCTTCGACTGCGCCCGCAGCGCCTGCAGCAGCCCCGTCAGCGCCCA
>JARKSS010000071.1 GCA_029974175.1 Vicinamibacterales bacterium | reverse complement strand
CGCGCGCTCGTATTTCGGAAGCCGGATCGATCCGGAGCTGAAGGCCCCGATCGCGCGACAACTGGTGCTTGGCTTCGATCTGCGGATGGGCAAGCGCTGGCGGTGGAAGACGACCGGCTTCGAGCGGCGGGACAGCCGCCTGGTCGCCCCGGTGAACGAGGGGGTGACGCTGGCCGACTACCGGCCGATCGACATCGAGGATCGAGGGGCCGACTTCCTGAACCCGATTGACGACCGGATGCTGACGGTCTACGACCGGCTGCCTTCCTCGTTCGGTCGCGACCGGGACGTGCTCACCAACCCGGGGGGCCACGACGCGCACTACATCGGCGTGGACGTCGCGCTCGAGCGGGTCTTCGACGGCCGGTGGCACATGCTGTTCGGCGCGGCGGCGCACCGCTCCGACGGGCTGGCGGGCAACCGCGGCTTTCACGTGAACGAAAACGACGTCGGCGTGTTGGGGGAGGCGTTCCAGAATCCGAACGCGCTGACCTACACCCGCGGCCGCCTGTTCTTCGAGCGGGGCTACATCATCAAGTGGTCGGGGGGGATTGTCACCAACAGCGGGCTGCACCTCGGGGCGGTGGCGCGCTACCAGGACGGCCAGCACTTCGCCCGCATGGTCATCGTTCCCGACCTCGCCCAGGGCCCCGAGGCGGTCCAGGCCTACACGCGCGGCCACAGCCGCTTCACGTTCACCTTCACCCTCGACGCGCGGGTCGAACAGACGTTCCGGGTGGGGGGCGCCCGGGTGGGCGTGGCGGTCGAGGCGTTCAACCTGCTGAACACTGCCAACGAGGTGGAGGAGGACCCGGTCACCACGCGCCAGTTCCGGGCGAGCACCGTCGTGCAGCCCCCGCGCGCCATCCGCCTCGGCCTCCGCTACGGCTTCTGAGGGGCAGGCGAAAGCGGCCGCACCGCCGGCCGTGGCTGCGAGCTACTTGGCGCCGCCGCCGGCCGCGAGACGTTCGCGCACCTTCTGGACCTCGCGGTGGAAGACGAACAGCGGGTCGGCGTTCTCGGCGCGGGTGGTGAAGTTCCAAGTCTTGCCGTCGCGCCGCTTTACCCGGAGGTTCTTCTTCAGGTAGTCCACCTCGAAGATCTCGAGCTGATCGAAGGAGAGCGAGAAGGCATCGTTCTTGTGCGTCGTCTCGTACCGCAGTCCCCGTGGCGTCGCCACCAGCCGCCCCTCGCACGAGCCGACGCCATGCTTGTGCACGACGTCCAGCGTCTCGTTCAGCCGGATCTCCTTGAACCGCACGATTACCTCGGCCGGCCCTGGCGTCACCTCGATGGTGCGCGACTGGCCTTCGTAGCCGTCGGCTGAGAGGTTCAGCGTGTGCGTCCCGGGCTCGACGTCGCGCACGGTGACCGGCGTTTCCCCGAGGTACTTACGATCGAGAAACACCATCGCCCCCGGCACGTCGCTGTCGATGCGAAGCTCGCCGAGCGTTGGCGCGGCCGGTTCGGGCTCGGGCTTCGGCGCGGGTGGCGTCCTTCTCCGGGCTCGCGGCCGCTCGGCCGGCTCCTCGACCGGCTTCTCGGGAACCGGCTCGGGAGCAGCAGCGACGGGAGGTGGCGCCGCCGGCCGGGCTGGCGGCTCGGCCTCGCGCTGCACGGGCTGCCGATCGCCTCCGCCGAAAGCCCAGAGCAGCAGGCCGACCAGCAGCACCACGCCGCCGAGAGCGGCCATGACGATGACCAACCGCGACACCCGAGGCTCGTGTTCGTCCATAGGTTCGTGGATGTGCAGGGCTGCCAATCACTCCCACTCGATCGTCGCGGGCGGCTTCGTGCTCACGTCGATCGCCAGGCCCGCCACGCCCGGGAGGGCGAGGATCGACTCCCGCCACTCATCCAGCAGCGCCTCGGGCAGTCGCGCCGGCGTGGCCGTCATCGCGCGCTCCGAGTGGATGGGCCGGACGACGACCAGCTCGCACCCCTGTCCATCGAGCGCCAGCGGCACCAGGACGGTCGGGCACTGCCAGATCTGATCGTAGGTGCCCGAGCGGCGCAGGCCGTCCATCACGATTGCGTCCGCCTCGCGGAGCAGGTCGAGCCGTTCGCGCGTGACGCCGGCCTGGACGGGGCGCGCCTCACGCGGCAGGCGAGGTCCAAGGTTCCAGATGCACCGGTTGATGCCCGGCACGTGCCGGAAGATCATTCCCGCAGCCTCGAGCACGCGCTCCCATCCCGCGTCGCCGTGCAGGAGCACCGGGTGCTCGTACGATCGCAGGTCGGCCTTCACCCCGACCGACCGGATCGGCAGGGGTAGCGCGGCGAGCCCGTACTGCTCCGCCACCCGTGCCGCGGCCGGCTCGATCTCGCCGAACCCCTCGCGGTCTTCGATGCCGTCGGAACAGAGCAGCCGCACGCCGAGGCCGGGTCCCGGGAACGGGTGTCGCCACAGCAGCTCGCGGGGAAGCCCCAGCTGTTCACCCAGCTCGCGAACCTCCACCTTGTACAGCTCGGCGAGCGGCTCGACCACCTTCCCGGCCGCGATCATCTCCTCGACGATCGGCACCCGGTTGTGGTGCGTCTTGATGGTGTCGGCGCGCTTGGTTCCGCCCGTTTCGATCGTGTCGGGGTAGATGGTGCCCTGGCCCAGCAGATGGTCTTCGATCCCGAGGCGCCGCGCTTCGCGTTCGAACACCTCGATGAAGGTCTCGCCGATGATCGCGCGTTTCCGCTCAGGCGCGACGACGCCGGCGAGCGCGCGCAAGAAGTCGTCGCTGGCGTCCACGAAGTGGGCGTGGCGGCCGAGGCCGAGCGCACGCAGCATCTCCACGACCTTGCGGCTCTCGTCCTTGCGCATCAGGCCGTTGTCCACGTGCAGCAGGTGCAGGCGGTCGGCGCCGACGGCCATCGCGAACAGCTTCGCGGCGACGGTCGAGTCCACGCCGCCCGAGGCGAGCAGGAACACCGAGTGGTCCCCTACCTGGCGCCGCACGCGCTCCACCTGCTCCTCGAGGTACCGCTCCATCGTCCACGAGGGGCGGCAGCCGCAGATCCGGAGCACGAAGTTGGCGATCATCTCGTCGCCGTGCTCCGTGTCGTCGACCTCGGGGTGGAACTGGACACCGTAGCGGCGGTGGGTGTCCGACCCGATTGCCGCGAAACGATGGCCCGCACCGCCTTCGCCAAGCATGGTGTAGCCCAGTTCCTCGAACCCCGGGCCCACCGAGACGACCGAGTCGAAGTGGCTCATCCACACCCGCTCGACCTTGCCGAGGCCGGCGAACAGGGGATGGTCGCGCACCAGGTGCAGCGAGGCCGGGCCCCACTCGCGGCCGCCGTGAACCACCTGGCCCCCGTAGTGCTTCGCGATCTCCTGGTGGCCGAAGCAGAACCCCACGATCGGCACCTCGAGGTCGTAGATCTCCTTCGTGTAGTCGGAGTCCTCGCCCTGCGACGACAGCGCCGGGCTCCCCGACAGGATGATGCCCTTGTACTTGCGGAACGCTTCGATTGGATCCTCCGGCTGACGGATCTCGGCGAGCACGTGCAGGCGCCGGACCTTCGTCGCGATGAGGTGGGCGTACTGCCCGCCGAAATCCACCACCGCAATCGCGTCGTGGGCCGTCTCGTGCTCTTCAGCCATACGCCTCCCGTTCCTCTTGTGGGGAATGCCCTCGCGTGTTCCCGGCCGCAAAAAGAGTACGATATTACACTACGCGCCGGGGGAGTCGTGCATCAGCCGGATCGGTACAAGAGCATCCTCGATGCCTTGCGTGACGGGGTCTACGTCGTGGACCGCAACCGCCTCATCACGTACTGGAACCCCGCGGCCGCGGGGTTGAGCGGCTATGCGTCCGGGGAGGTCGTCGGGCGCTTCTGTTTCGACGACATCCTCCAGCACGTTGATGCCGGGGGGAACAACC
>JARKSS010000069.1 GCA_029974175.1 Vicinamibacterales bacterium | reverse complement strand
TCCTGTGCAGCACCGTGTGCCCCACCGGGGCGATCTGGGAGCTGACGCTCGCAGAAAAGCTCGGGAAGACGGGGAACCCCGAGGCCTCCACTCCCGTCAAGATCGGGACGGCCTTCTACGACCAGGGGCGATGTCTCCCCTGGGCGATGGCCACCGACTGCATCGTCTGCGAGGAGTGGTGTCCCACCTCGCCCAAGGCCATCTACCTGGTCGAGGCCGAGGTGGTGGACTCGGAGTCGAATACGAAGACCGTGCGGCGTCCCCACGTGGATGCCAAGCGCTGCATCGGCTGCGGGGCGTGCGAGTATGCGTGCCCGGTCAAGGACCGCCCCGCCGTCTACGTGACCAGCGTCGGCGAAACGCGCTCGAAGACGAACCAGTTCATCCTGCCGGCGGCGCCGCCACGGGCGTAGGGGGCAGGGATCAGGATTCAGGATTCAGGAGTCGGGATTCAGGATTCGATAGTCAGGAGTCCGGAGTCGGGGTCGGGGGTCAGAGGTCGGGGTCGCGAGGTGGGGGGCGGGTCGCGAGGCAGAAGTCGGAAAGTGAGCGGAAAGGCGGTGACTGTGCGCAAGAGCTACCGTTCCATGCAGGTTCCCTCCGGTTTCAGCCGGCGCGAATTCGTCAAGACGCTGGGTGCGGCGTCGGCCGTGACCGCGGGTGGGCTGGTGCTGGCGGGACCGGCCTTCGGCCAGGCACCGCCGGCACAGGTCGAGACCAACATCGCTGACTTCATGAAGGTGCCCAGGACGGCGCGGTCGCTGCCAGGGCCCTTTCCCGGCAAGGTCGTCAAGGTCACCGACAAGCGGTCGCTCGTCAACGATCGGTTCGACGGCAAGGTCATCGACGAGATGTTCCGCAAGGGGCTGACGGCCCTCACCGGCAAGGATCCGAAGGAAAGCTTCCGCCTCCTCATCGACCCGAAGGACGTGGTCGGCATCAAGGTGAACCCGGTCGGCCCGCCCCTCATCAACACCCGCCCCGAGGTCGTTGACGCCGTCGTTGCCTGGCTCGTCGAAAACGGCATCCCCAAGTCGAACATCGTCATCTGGGACCGCTTCGACTACATGCTGACCGACGCGGGCTTCACCAAGGAGCGCTTCCCGGGCATCGCCATCGAAGGGCTGCAGACGATGGACGAGACGGGCAACAAGTGGAGGGGCCGGGACGGCAACCACGTCTCGATCGACAACTTTGACAAGGACGTCTACTACTACGTGAAAGGTGTGGTGGGCAAAGGCGTCAGGGGCTACCCGGACGACGAGTTCTACCTGAACCAGCACGTGTTCAATGGGGAGTACTCGTACTTCGGGAAGCTGGTGACCCGGAAGCTGACGCGGATCATCAACGTCGCCGCCTACAAGAACACGGGGGCGTCGATCTCGATGGCCACCAAGAACCTGGGCTACGGCGCCCTCTGCAACGTGGGCCGCCTGCACGCCCCGCTGTCGCTCAAGGCCAGCGTCGAGGTGCTGGCGGCGCCGGTGCTGCGCGACAAGCTCGCGCTCAACATCACCGACGGCCTGCGGGGACAGTACGACGGCGGCCCCGACAAGAACGCGCAGTTCGTCTACGACAACCACTCGTTGTACGTCGCCACCGACCCGTTCGCGCTCGACATGCTGTGCCACAAGGAGATGAACGCGAAGCGGAAGGAAATGGGGGTGGCGGTCAACGAGAGCCCACGCATCACCGAGTACCTGCGGTACGCCGAATCGCTGGGGCTGGGCGTGGTGGCGGACGAGAAGATGCAGGTGGTGCAGATGGCGCAGGGCTGAAGCCCTGCGGTTGCCGGTGTCACGGACCGGCAGAAAGCGCAGCAAAGCCTGCGGTTCCGCTGTCACGGACCGGCGGCAGGGAGCGGCAGCAAGGAAGGCGCGGGCGAAGGCTGGAGGTCACGCATGCGTGTGCGGGTCGGGGTTCTCGTGTTCACCCTTCTGGGCGCCGGGCTGCCGGCAGCGGCGGATGCCCGCCCTGTCAGCGCGGCCCAGGCGAAGGCGGCCGGCGACCAGGCCCTTCTGCCCGGCGAGGCAGCCGTGCCCGGGTGGACGAAGGACGGCGCCCCGCGCGTCTTCACGCAGGCCGACCTCTACGGCTACATCAACGGCGGCGCCGAGCTGTTCTTCGAGTTCGGCTTCGACCAGCTGACGCTGCAGAAGTACAAGAAGGGCCCGCACGAGGTGGCCGTCGAGATCTACCGGATGACCGACCCGGTGGCCGCCGCGGGGACCTACTTCATGAAGCGGGGCAAGGAGACGCGCGACCCCGGCTTCCGCGAGCGCCACACTGTCAGCCGCCACCAGCTCCTGTTCCAGCGCCACCGCTACTACGTCACCATCAACAACCTTGGCGGCGCCGACGGCCTGACGGCCGACCTCGTGCGGTTCGCGTCGGCGGTGGCGTCGCGCCTCCCCGCCGCCGGCCGCGTGGCGGCCTCGGAACGGCTCTTCCGCGGTCCCGTCGCCCTGCAGTCGCTCTTCACGCTGGGCGACGGCGACATCCTCCAGCAGAAGGGACGCGTCACCGGCGTTGCGGCCGACTACGTCCAGCCCGGGGCGAAAACCCCGACGACACTGCTCGTGGTGCACTACCCCACCGCGGCCGCCGCGGCACAGGCGATGGCCTTCCTTCAGAAGAACCTCGACAAGTACCTCGAGCGCGTGTCGGCCTCCCCCGAGCGGCTCGTCTTCAGGGACTACGAGAAGAAGTTCGGCGTCGCCACCCTCAAGGGAACGGCACTCGAGATCCGGCTTCACCTCGCAAAGGTGTCGTAAGCCCCGGCCCCAGGCACGGGACGCGGCGCTGCGTTCCCCAACACCGGGGCCGGCCTCTCACTCTCCCGCCTCTGCTGTGAAACGCCACAGCTGAACTTTGTTCACTCTTGTGAACACTTTCACAAAAGGACTTGTCGTCTCCAGTCGAGATCGGTAAGAATATCGGCCGGACGGACGCGGGTCGGGTACTTCGGCCACCACTCTTTTTTCGCGGTTTCGAACCGGCTTCATCGTCTCGGTCGGCTTGTCGTGGCTGTCGTCGCGGGAAGGCTGCTCGGGATCCTCCTGCCGTCTGCCGCCGTCCGGTCCCCGTCGGTCGCCCCGCTGCGCCTGCAGGCGTGGCGGCGGTGCTCGTCAACAGGCCCCCTCGGGAAGCGCAGGTTCTGCCTCATTCTCCTCAAGGGAACTCCATGTTCGATCTGCTGATCGTAGCAGCCACCCTGCTGTGTGCACTGCAGGCGATCCGGAGCCCACGGCTGTTGATGTCGGCCTTGTGGCTGGCGTCGGCAAGCGCGCTGACGGCGCTCCTGATGTACCTGCTCGGCGCCCCCGAGGTCGCGGTCATCGAACTGAGCGTCGGCGCCGGGCTGGTGACGGTGCTGTTCGTCTTCGCGATCAACATCGCCGGCGAAGAGGTGGCCGACCTGCGGGCACTCGTGCCGCGGCCGCTCGCCTGGCTGGCGGCGCTGGGCGCGATGGGGCTGGGCGCCTGGATGGCGATCCCCGGGCTGCGGGCGCCGGGCGGCCCGCTCCCCGAGCCGGCCTTTGCCGCGGTGCTCTGGGAACAGCGCGGCCTCGACGTGCTCCTGCAGGTGGTGCTGATCATCGGTGGCGTCCTCGGCGTGCTCGGGCTGCTGGCCGAGGGGCGGGCGCACGTGCGCAAGGAGAAGCAGTCATGACGCTCTCGCTTCCAGCGCTGGTGGCGGTGGCCGTCCTGGGGCTGCTCGGGATCGGCGTCGCGGGCCTGCTCATCACGCGCAACCTCATCAAGGTCGTCGTCGGCATCCAGGTGATGACCAAGGGGGGGATGCTGGCGATGGTGCTGGCCGGCCACCTGTCGGGCCGCGTGCAGACCGGCGCGGCGCTGGCGCTCACGGTGATCGTGGCCGACACCATTGTCTCGGTCGTGGCCCTGGCGTTCGCGGTGCAGGTGCGGCGGCGGTTCGGCACCCTGGACCTCCAGGCGCTGTCCACGCTGCGGAGGTAGGCGATGCCATCGATTGAGACGCTCGCGATTCTCTCGATTGCCATCCCGTGGTTCGGTGCGCTGGTTGTCTGGCTGGTGCGCGATCGCCGGCCGGCGCTGCAGCACGGCCTCTCTGTCGCTTTCGCGCTGGCCGCAGGCGTGGCGGCCCTGGCGATGATCCCGCAGCGGACCGAGGCCAACGTCCTCGGCGTGCCGCTCGGCGCGGCCTTCGGCGAGCTGACCTTCCTGCCCGACGGCCTCGGGGTCTTCCTCGCGGTCGTGGCGACGGTCGTCGGCAGCCTCGCGGTCATCTTCTCGGTGGACTACATGCGGGGCGAGCGGCAGCTGGGCCGCTACTACGCGCTGGTGCTGTTCTTCATCGGCGCGATGGTGGGCCTCGTCCTGTCGAGCAACCTGCTGCTGGTCTTCGTCTTCTGGGAGATCACCGCGTTCTGCTCCTACGCACTCATCTCCTTCTACAACGACGACCCGAAGGCGGTGGCGGCGGGCATCAAGGCGCTGATCATGACGCAGGTCGGCGGCGTCGGCCTGCTGGGCGGCGCGCTGCTGCTCTACGCGTATCAAGGCACCTACGACGTGCCGACCTTCCTGACCAACACCAGCGCCGTGCCGGCCGGCGTGCTGGCGCTGATGGCGTTCGGCTTCCTGGTTGCCGCCGCGGCCAAGTCGGCCCAGTTCCCCTTCCAGACCTGGCTGCCCGACGCGATGGAGGCGCCGACCCCGATCAGCGCGCTGATCCACGCGGCGACGATGGTCAACGCCGGGGTGTACCTGCTGGCGCGGTTCTACCCGGCGTTCGAGGCGGTACCCAACTGGCGCCTGGCAGTCATCGTGGTCGGCGCCGTCACGGCGCTCATGGCCGCCCTGATGGCCATCGTGTCGAACGACCTCAAGCGCGTGCTCGCCCACTCGACCGTCAGCCAGCTTGGTTACATGGTGTACGCGATTGGCGCAGGCGGGGTGTTCGCCAGCCAGTTCCACCTGCTGAGCCACTCGGTCTTCAAGGCGCTCCTCTTCCTGTCGGCCGGCGCGGTGATCCACGCCGTCCACACCAGGGACATGCGCGAGATGGGCGGGCTGGGGCGTGAGATGCCGCTCGTGCGCGCCGTGATGATCGTGGGGGCGCTCGCGCTGGCGGGCATCCCGGTGGTCAACGGCTTCTGGAGCAAGGAGCTGGTGCTCGAGGTCGGCCACGCGGGCGGGCCCGCGTGGGCCTGGGTGGTGATGCTCGTCGGAGCCGGCCTGACCGCCCTCTACACGCTGCGGTTCGTCACGATGGTGTTCTACGGCGAGCCGCGCACGACCCGGCACGTGCACGACGCCGGCCCCGCCATGAAGGTTGCGCTGATCCCGCTTGCACTGGGGACGCTCACCACCTGGCTGCTGGCGGGCAGCTTCTTCGGCTTCCTCGGCCACGCGCTCCCCGAGGCGCACGGCGAGCACGCGATCGGCTCGACCTCGGCGCTGCTGGTACAGATCGCGA
>JARKSS010000053.1 GCA_029974175.1 Vicinamibacterales bacterium | reverse complement strand
ATGCCGGCGCCGATGGCCGCCGCCATCGCCTCCTCGATCAGGTGGACCTCGGAGGCCTTGGCGCGGTAGGCGCTGTCCTTCACCGCCCGCTTCTCGACCTGCGTGATCTCGGAGGGCACGCCGATGACGATGCGCGGCCTGACCCACATGTTGCGGTTGTGGGCCTTCTTGATGAAGTAGGTCAGCATCTTCTCGGTGACTTCGAAGTCAGCGATGACGCCGTCCTTCATCGGCTTGATGGCCACGATGTTGCCGGGCGTGCGGCCGAGCATGTCCTTGGCTTCCTTGCCGACCGCTTCGACGCGCCCGTTGATCTTGTTGATGGCGACGATCGACGGCTCGTTCACCACGATGCCCTTGCCGCGCGCGTAGACGCAGGTATTGGCGGTGCCGAGGTCGATGGCGAGGTCGCTGGAGAACAGCGAGAAGATGGAACGCAGGCTCAAGGGCAACTCTCCAGGCTAGCAGTCAATGTCGCGGGCGGGCAGGAGGGAGGGAGACGTGGAATGGAGAATGAAAAATGGAAAATGGAAAAAGCTGAAGGCTGACGCCTCTACTTTCTACATTCTGCATTTTGCATTCTACATTTCCCCCATCCCTCACACCGCTCCCCGGCCCATCAGTATCTCCGGCGCGACCCTGGCCGGCGGCGCCAGGGCCACCTCGATCCCGTCCTTGCCGCGGGCCTTCACCGCGTACATCGCGGCGTCGGCCGCCGCAAGCAGTTCCTCCGGCGTGGACGCCACGTCGGGCAGCGTCGCGACGCCGACCGACGCGGTCAGACGATAGTCGATCCCGTCGTCGGCGAGGAACCCGGCGGCGGCAATCCGTTCGCGCACCCGCTGGGCGACGTGGAGCGATCCGGCGCGATCGGTCTCCGGCAGCACCAGCGCGAACTCGTCCCCCCCGTAGCGGGCCACCAGGTCGGTCTCGCGAGCCGCCGACTGGATGCGCACGGCCGCCTCGACCAGCGCGCGGCTGCCGTACAGGTGGCCGTGCCGGTCATTGATCCCCTTGAAGCCGTCGAGATCGACGAAGAGAAGCGAGAGCGGCCGCCCCGTCCGCACCGACCGCTTCACCTCGCGGCGCAGCGACGCCGCGAGGAACCGGGGGTTGAAGAGCCCCGTCAGGTCGTCAATCGCCGCCAGCGTCTCGGCCCGCTTCAGGCGCAGGGCGGTCTCGAGCGCCCCCGCCATCCCGTCGATCAGTACATACAGCGGTTCGAGGCGAAGGTCGCCCGGTTTCAGCCCGGGGAGCGGTCCTCTCTCGCGCCGCTCGACCCCGACCAGCGCCGCCACGACGCGACCGCGGCTGCGCATCGGGATCGCCAGGGTCGCGAAACTCGCCCCGCGGCGCCCGTGCCCGGGCCCCGCCGTCGCGTCCTGGTAGAGCACCTCGCCGCGGGCCATTGCCGCCCGCGCGGCCGCGATCACCAGCGGCCGCCGCGCCGCCGGGACGCCACGGTCGGCCAGCCACGCCGCCCCCCGTCCCTCGTCGGCCGCCACCAGCGCCCATCCCTCGCCACCGAGCCAGCCCCCCACCAGCTCGAGCAGGTGTCCCGAGAGCCGTTCGGGCGCCCGGGTGGCTGTCACGCCACGGAGTACCCCCTCGGCGGTCTCCGCCCGCCGGCGGGCGGACCGCATGGCACGCAGGAACTCGCGGAGGCGGACGGGGGGTCCACTAGGTGTCACAATTCTGACAGGGAACTCGGGAAACCAGGGGCGGCCGCCGCTAAGTCGTTCCGTGCTCGACAAATATTACCACGGGGCCCCGTGCCGGAGGTGCCGCCCACTCCCCCCGCCGCGCACACAGGCCGATCCGCTCCGGTTATCGGCCGCATGACCGCGTGCCGACAGGACCGTTTTGGCGCACTCGAGGTGGCCGGCCGCGTGCATCTGCTATGATTGGAAGTTCTCTCGTTCTCTCGGCCTGCTCGATCCCCTGAGGCGAACCGAACCATGACCATGCTCGACCGGATGCGGCGGCACAAGGGCTGGCTCAAGTGGAGCCTGCTGCTGGTGTGCATCGCGTTCATCATCTTCTACATCCCCGACTTCCTGCAGTCGAACCCCGACGCCATGCCGGACGACATGGTGGCCCGGGTGGGTGGGCGCAAGATCACCGTGCAGGAGTTCAGGCGGGCCTACCTCGCGAGCCTGCAGCAGTACCGCAGCATCTACGGCGGCAACGTCAGCGAGCAGATGCTGAAGCAGCTCGGGCTCGACCAGCAGATCCTGCAGCAGATGGTGGACGAGCAGGCGGCGCTGGCCGAGGCCGCGCGGCGCGGCCTCGACGTCACCGACGCCGAGGTGGCGCACCATATCCTGACGATGCCCGCCTTCCAGGAGAACGGGCGCTTCGTCGGGCACGCGCGGTACGTCGGCATGCTGCGCATGCAGCGGCCGCCGATGAGCCCCGAGGAGTTCGAGGAGAGCCTGCGCCGCAGCCTCCTGATCGACAAGCTGCGCACCGCCCTCACCGACTGGGTCACCGTCACCGACAAGGAGGTCGAGGAGGAATTCCGCCGGCGCAACGAGAAGGTGAAGCTGCAGCTGGTGAGCTTCCCCATCGACTCGTTCCGGGCGGAGGCGTCGGTCACCGATGCCGACCTCGCCTCGTGGTTCGAGTCGCGCAAGGAGCAGTACCGCATCGGCGAGCGGCGCAAGGTCCGCTACCTGCTGGTGGACCTCGAGGCGCTGCGCGCCAAGAGCCAGCCCACGCCGCGCGAGATCGAGTCGGCCTACAACGAGAGCATCGAGCTGTACACCACGCCCGAGCAGGTGCGCGCCAGCCACATCCTGCTGAAGACCGAGGGCAAGGACGAGGCGGAGGTGCGTGCCGCCGCCGAGAAGGTGCTGCAGGAGGTGAAGGCCGGCGGCGACTTCGCCGAGCTGGCGAAGAAGCACTCCGAGGACGAACAGTCGGCCAAGCAGGGCGGCGACCTCGACTACTTCTCGCGCGGGCGGATGGTGCCCGAGTTCGAGCAGGCCGCCTTCTCGCTCGAGCCGGGACAGGTCAGCGACCTGGTGAAGACGCAGTTCGGCTTCCACATCATCAAGGTGGTGGACAAGAAGCCGGCCACCACCCGCACGCTCGAGGAAGTGCGGCCGCAGATCGTGGACCAGCTCTCCTACGAGAAGGCGTCGGCGCGGGCCGCCGACCTGGCCGAGGCGCTCGAGAAGGAAGTGCAGGCGCCGGCCGATCTCGACCGGGCGGCCAAGACCCACGGCCTCACGGTACAGGAGTCGGACTTCTTCACCCGCGACGAGCCGATCACGGGCCTCGGGCCGTCACCGCAGGCGGCCGCCGAGGCGTTCGCGCTGAACCAGGGCCAGGTGAGCGGCGCGGTTCGCGTTTCCCGCGGCTACGCGTTCTTCACGGTGACCGACAAGCAGGCGCCGCGCCTCCCGGGCCTCGACGAGGTGAAGGAAAAAGTGCGCGAGGACGTAGTGAAGGAGAAGGCCAAGGAGCTGGCCCGCCAGAAGGCTGCCTCGGTGGCGGCGTCGCTCAAGCGCGCGGCCGACTTCGAGAAGGCGGCCAAGGCCGCCGGCACCGAGGCCAAGACCACCGAGCTGGTGCCGCGCGAGTCGCCCCTGCCCGACATCGGCGTCAGCGCCGAGGTGGACAAGGTGGCCTTCTCGCTTCCGGTCGGGGGCGTGAGCGATCCGATCGAGACCGACACCGCCCTCGCCATCGTCAGGGTGGTCGAGCACGTCCAGCCGACGTCGGAAGACCTCGAGACCGGCCGGGACAGCCTGCGGACCGAGATGTTGAACGAGCGTCGCGGGCGGTTCTTCAGCGCCTACATGACCAAGGCCAAGCAGGGGATGAAGATCGAGGTCAACCGCGAGAACCTGCAGCGGGTGCTTGGCTAGGGGCGAGGCCCTAGCCCCTACCTGGCCAGCAGCGCGAACGGCATCAGCGCCAGCGGCTCGCCAGCCCTGAAGAGGGTGGCCGGGGCGGTGACGATGCCAACGGCGCGGGTGTCGCGGATGCCCAGCGAAGCGGCCCAGAGCGACAGGCCGGCGCGTTCCATCGCGTCCGGCACTCCCGCGCCGAACGGCGAGGTCAGGATGTCGTAGAACGAGCGGCGCGGCGGGTAGGTCACCAGCTCGACCTCCTGGTCGGCCGCGATCTTCGCGCGCTGCTTGGCGACCTCGATCGCGCGGCGGAGGCCGCCCAGTTCGTCCACCAGGCCGACCTGCTTGGCCTGGCGGCCCGTCCACACCCGGCCCTGGGCCACCTCGTCCACCCGCTCGGGCGTCACCTTGCGCGAGGCGGCCACCTTCTCCACGAACTGGTCATAGAAGGCCTGCAGCTGCTCCCCGAGCTTGGCCCGCTCCTCGTCGTCGAACGGGCGGACCGGCGAGTAGATGTCGGCGTGACGTCCAGCGGTCACCGACTCGATGTTGGCCCCCAGCTTGTTGTACGTCCCGCCGAGGGCGACCTTTCCGCCGAAGATGCCGATCGACCCGGTCAGCGTGCCGGGCTGCGCGACGATGTGCGGGGCGGCCATCGCGATGTAGTAGCCGCCCGACGCCGCCAGGTCGGACATCGAGGCAACCAGCGGACGCTCGGGCTTCGCGTCGCGCAGCCTGACCAGGTCGCGCCAGATGACGTCGGACGCGATGGCCGATCCGCCCGGGCTGTCGATCCGCAGGACGACCGCCCTGATCGACGGGTCGCGGTCGATGCGCGAGATCGACTCGGCCAGCGTGCTGGAGCCGACCATCTGCCCGTTCATCGGGTCGTAGCCGCTGCGGCCCGACACGATCGTGCCCGTGGCGTAGAGGACCGCGATTCGGGGCCCGCCGCCGAGGCCGACCGACCGGGGGCTGACGCCGGAGTATTCCCGGAGCTGAAGCTGGCGCCCCCTCCCCATCGGGATCTGCGCCTTGTCACCCAGCTCGTCCTCGTAGGCGAGCCCGTCCACCAATCCCGCCTCGATGGCCGCCTCGGGCAGGTACGGCCCCTCGTCGATCAGGGCCCGCACCTCGTCTTCGCTCTTCCCGCGCGCGTCGGCGATGGCCGTGACCAGCTGTTCGAACCGGTCGCGGTTCAGCGACTCGGCCATCTCGCGGTGCGCGGGCGTGAACGTCTTCTCGGTGAGCTGGTTGACCGCCGTCTTGTACTGCCCGACGTGCAGCATGTCGGGATAGGCGCCGATCTTGTCGAGCGTGCCGCGGAGGAACAGCTCGTAGCTGGCCTCGCCTGTCAGCTGCAGGGGGCTGGTGGGCATCAGGTAGATGCGGTTGCACGCCGTGGCCAGGTAGTAGGCGTCCTGCGAGCCGTCCTCGAGGTAGCCGATCGCGGGCTTCCCCGAGCGGCGGAAGTCGAGGATCGCGTCGCGGATCTCCTGCAGCTTCGCCGCGTAGGGCGATCCCAGGCCGACCGGCGCGACAACCAGGGCGCGCACCCGCCGGTCGGCCTTGGCCTTCCGGATGTTCTCGACAATCGACCGCACGCTCGGCTCGCGGTCGCCGGGGAGGAGTTGCGCGATCCCCTCGCCACCGCCCTCGACGGGGTCGCCCGAGAGGCGCAGCACCAGCGACGCCGAGGACGGGACGGAAGGCCCCCGCCCGAGGATGGCCCACATCACCAGCAGGCCGCCGACCGACACGGCCACCGCCGCGACGATCAGCACCAGCACGAGAGCAAGTCCGCGACGCACGGCCTACCTCCTGAAGGAGACACGAGTATAGCGTGTCACGTGAGGGCCACCCCCCGGGGCCGTACCAAGAAGGTGAAGATCCTCACGGCGGCGGGGGTCGTACCAAGAACGTGAAAAAGCCAGCACTACCGGCACGGCCCCTCGTGGGCCGGGCAACGTCCCTCCCTGAGCCCCCGTCTAACTGTGCAGGTCACGTTGGGGCCGTCCCTTGGAGGTTACGATGAAAGTTCGCTGCCTGTTCGCTTCGGTTGCGTCTGTGCTCGCCGCCGTGCTCCTGGCCGCGGCGCCGCCAGCCCTCGCCCAGGCCGATCAGTTCCGCAACCCCTGCCGCGACTGGGACGGCTTCGACCGCGCCGCCCACTGCGAGGTCAGGCAGCTGATGGTCCCAATCGCCGGCAGCCAGTTGACCGTGGACGCCGCGCCGAACGGCGGCATTGCCGTTCGCGGCTGGGACCGGCAGGAGATCCAGCTGGAGGCCAAGGTGACCACCACCGCTGACACGCCCGAGGAGGCCCGGGCGCTGGCGGGGCAGATCCGGGTGCTGACCGACGGCGGGCGCGTTCGGGCCGAGGGCCCTCGTACCCGCGACGGGTCGGGCTGGGGCGTCTCCTACGACGTAATGGTGCCGGCGCGGTGGGACCTCGAGCTGACGACGCGCAATGGCGGGATCTCGATCGCGGATGTCGAGGGGCGGATCACCTTCAACACCACCAACGGCGGCATCAAGCTCGCCAACGTGAACGGTGACGTGAAGGGCTCGACGGTGAATGGCGGCGTCCGCGTCGAGCTGGACGGCCCAGGCTGGACAGGTGAAGGGCTGGACGTGGAGACGAAGAACGGCGGCGTCCGGCTCGCGGTGCCCGACGGCTACTCGGCGCACCTCGAGGCCGGCACCCGCAGCGGCGGCATCCGCCTCGACTTTCCCGTCACCGTCCAGGGCAACCTGCGTCGCGAACTGAACGCCGACCTCGGAGCCGGCGGCGCCCCGATCCGCCTGCGCACCGTCAACGGCGGCGTGAGGGTTGAACGGAAGTAGTCCATGGGGCCGTACCGAATTGCGTGAAGACCGGTCAACAGCCCAGCCGGTCTTCACACTTACCGTACCGCCCCACGTAATACCTTCACACCTTCGGTACGGCCCCCCGTGACACCTCTGACAGCACCACCCCGACCCGCCGCAGCCCTTCCCTGAGGTACTCCGGCGCGCCGCCGTACCAAATCCGCAGGTACCCTTCCAACCCGACGTGAGCGCCCGGCACCACGAGCGTGCTCTGCTCGACCCGGATCCGCTCGCACAGTTCTCGGCTTGGCACGTCGGCGTGGTAGCGCACGAGCGCCATCGCTCCCGCCCTCGGCTCGTTCAGCTCGAGCAGGCCGCCGAAGCTGGCCACCCAGTCCCGGAGCAGGGGAAGGTTCGCACGCAGGATGGAACGCGTCCGCGCGTACAGGTACTCGCGGTTCTCCGCGGTCACCGCGACGCGGGCGACGAGGTCGGAGAGCTTGTTCGGGCAGATGGTCAGGTAATCGTGCTGGCTCCAGCAGGTTTCGATGAGCGAGGGCGGGCCGACAATCCAGCCGATGCGGACCCCCGGGATGCCGTACGCCTTCGAGAGTCCGCTGGTCACGACCACCTGAGGGCTCATGCCCCAGAAGCTCTTCGTCCGCTCCCCTTCCAGCTCGGTGCCCAGGTACACCTCGTCGGCCAGCAGGATGGTGCCCGTCTGCTCGCAGCGCCGGACGACGCGCTCCATGGCCGAAGCGGAGAGGATGGCGCCCGAGGGATTGTTCGGGTTCGACAGGTACAGCAGCCGCGTCTTCGGCGTGACGGCGCGCTCGAACTCGTCCCAATCGGGCTCCCAGCCGGCCTCGGGCCGCAGCCGGAAGGTGCGCAGAGGGGCCTGCAGGCTGTGCGGGATGCCCCAGAGCTGCATGTAGTTCGGGATCTCCATTGCCACCTCGTCGCCGGGCTGCAGCAGCGCAAGCGCGACGAGGTAATTGGCTTCCGACGTCCCGTTGGTCACCTCGATGTGATCGACGGTGGCCCCCGGGTAGATCGCCGCCAGGCGCTCGCGGAGCGGGATCGTGCCGTTCGACTGGCTGTAGCCGAGCGGCAGGTCCAGCGCCGCCTCGAGGTCGAACCCGAGCTTTGTCAGCTCGCGGAGCGACACCGGCCTGACGCCGCTCTCGCTCAGGTCGAACGCCACGACGTTCTCCCAGGTGGACTGCATCCGCTCCATCTCGAAGGTTGGAATACGCATACGCTGTGTATTCTATGCCGATGAACCCGCCTGACCGGGATGTTGTCGTCGTGGCCGAGCCCGAAATCAGGCGGCTCGTCCCGCTCGACCTCGAGGCGCTGACCGCCATCGAGCACGCTTTCTCGCGCCTGGCCGAGGGACGGGCCGACGTGCCGCCCATCGTGGGCCTCTTCGTCCCCGAGTACCAGGGCGAGGTGGACGTGAAGGCGGCCTACATCCATGGCCTGCCGCGCATGGCGGTCAAGATCGCCTCCGGCTTCTACGGCAACCGGGCGCGCGGCCTCCCGAGCGGCAGCGGGATGATGGTAGTGGTCAGCGCCGAGACGGGCTTCCCCGAAGCGGTGCTGCTCGACAACGGGTACCTCACCGAGATCCGCACGGGGCTGGCCGGGGCCGCGGCAGCCAGGTATCTGGCCCCTTCGACCGTCTCGACGGTGGGGGTGATCGGCGCCGGAAGCCAGGCCCGGTATCAGGTGCGGGCGCTGCGCCTGGTGCGCACCTTCGAGCGGGTGCTCGTCTTCGATCGGAACCGTGAATCGGCCGAAGCCTACGCGCGCGAGATGTCAGGCGAACTTGACGTCCCGGTGGAGCGGGCGGGCGCCGAGGCGGTCGTGCGCGAGAGCCAGGTGGTGATCACCTGCACGCCGTCGCGCGAGCCGATCGTCAAGGCGGCGTGGCTGCACGCCGGCCTGCACATAACGGCGATGGGGGCCGACACGGCCGACAAGCAGGAGTTGGAGAGCGCGGTGCTCGGGCGGGCCGATCGGCTGGCGTGCGACTACAAGCGCCAGTGCTTCGAGCGCGGCGAGTTCCTGCACGCGCTGCAGGCCGGCGCGATCGACGCCGGCGCCGACGTGACCGAGCTTGGCGAGCTGACGTCGGGCCGGAGGCAGGGACGGCAGCAACCCGGCGAGATCACCGTGTGTGCGCTGACGGGCGTGGGGGTGCAGGATGCGGCCATCGCCCTGCTCTGCTACGAGCGCGCGCTTGCGGCCGGCGTTGGCTCGCGCGTGTGATCACGGGGCCGTACCAAGAGCGTTGCGTTCTTCACGCGCCCCGGGTGTTGCGATTTTCACGCCTTTGGTGCGGCCCCGCGCGGTGACGCCCCACCTTGGGCAATCGCCAGCACCGCCCGCACGAGGTCCCAAGGCTCGGCCGGCTTGGCCAAATGCCCCTGGAACCCGGCCGCCAGGGCCCGCCGCCGGTCTTCGTTCCGTGCATACGCGGTGAGCGCGATGGCCGGCGTATCGGCAAGGCGGCCGCCTCCCGCGCGGATCGCCCGGAGCAGCGAGTACCCGTCCACCTGCGGCATCGCCAGGTCGATGACGAGCACGTGCGGCTCACCCTGCGACAGCAGGTCGAGCGCCTCGGCCGCCGATCCAGCGGTGACGACCTCGGCACCATGGTTGCCGAGGATCAGGGCGGCCATTTCCCGTGCGTCCGGCTGATCGTCCACCACCAGCACGCGCAGCCCCAGCAGCGGCCGGGCGTTCGCGGCGTCGGGCACCGCGGGCACTTCCTGCGGCTTCGGGGCCTCCCTTTGGCTCGTGTCGTCCGCCGGCACCGCCGGCAATCTCACTACCATAGTGGTCCCGGCGCCTTTCCCCTCGCTGCTGGCCGTCACGGTGCCGCCGTGAAGCTGCACGAGGTGGCGGACGATCGACAGGCCGAGCCCAAGCCCGCCGTACTGCCGTGTCGCCGAGCTGTCCAGCTGACGGAAGCGATCGAAGATGTGCGGCAGGAACTCCTGGCTGATGCCGATCCCGTGGTCTCGCACCCGGACCTCGACCTCCTCACCCACCGCCCCGAGGCCGACCTCGACGCGTCCTCCCTCGGCGCTGAACTTCACGGCGTTGGCGAGCAGGTTCCAGAACACCTGCTGCAGGCGCGCGGCATCGCCGTTCACGAAGAGCGGCCCCGGTGGCTCGGACGCCACGATCGTGATGCCTTTGGCTTCCGCGTCGGGCCGGACCGCGTCGATTGCGGCCCGCAGCGGCACGCTGGCGTTCAGGCGGGTGGTCTCGATCCGCAGCTTGCCGCTGATGATCCGCGAGACGTCGAGGATGTCCTCGATGAGATGGCGCTGGGCGGCCGCGTTGCGCGCGATGGAGTCGTAGGCCCGGGGAACGGCCTCTGGCGCCAGGCGCCCCTCGACCAGCATGCTCGCCCACCCCACGATGGCGTTGAGCGGCGTTCGCAGCTCGTGCGACAGCGTCGCCAGGAAGTCGTCCTTGATCCGATCGGCCTGGCGCAGCGCCTCCTCGGCGCGCTTGCGTTCCGAGACGTCCACGAAGGCCCCGACAGCGCCGCAGATCTCGCCGTTCTCGTCGCGCAGGGGGGCGGCGTTGCCGAACAGCGTTCGCACCACGCCGTCCTCGCGCACGACCTCGAACTCGTAGTCGGCGAGATGGCCGCCCCGGGCTGCCTCCCTGAGCGGGAGATGCTCGAGCGGCAGGTCCTGGCCGTCCTTGACGAGCCGGACGTGACGCGGGACCCCCTCCAGGATGGCGGCCGCGCCGGCGGGAAGCCCGAGGAGGCGGCGTCCCGACGGGTTCACCTGGATGCGGCTGGCGTCGCGGTCGTGGGCGACGAACACCGCGGCCGGGACCGTATCGAGGAGGATGTGCAGTTCCTCGGCGCGGCGGCGTGCCGCGGTCTCGGCCACCCGCCACTGCGACACCACGGCCACCAGGCCGAGTGCGACGAGCGAGAACATCCCCATCGCGAGCAGGTCGGTGGTGCTCGGGATCAGCTCGAACCGGGGCGGCACGAAGAGGAAGTTGCCGGTGAAGGCGGCGAGCAGCGTGCTCACGACTCCAGCCAGGACACCGCCGAACCAGGTGGCGACCACCGCCGAGGCGACGTAGATGAAGTAGGGGATCTGGTCGTGGAGCAGCGGGTCGACCGCCCATCGCGCCAGGGTGGCCGCCGCGCTGACGCCGCAGGCGAACACGATGCGTTCGAGTGGTCGGTAGGGCGGGATCAGCCGGGCAGACGCCCTCCAGCGTGGAGGCAGCATGGGCGGTGGTTGAGTGCTCAAGGACTGCTGTGTGAAGCGAGCAGTATACCGCGATTTGCCGAGCACCGTGCGGCGCTTGATGCCGGGACGGCGACGAACCGCCCCACATGGTGCGCGTGTGGGCAGCGCACTTGACCGCGCGCGACGGCTCCGGCGCTTCTTCAGCGGCGTGCTGATGGTGGTCCCGCACAATCCTCCGCGCTGGTGCAGGGGTCCGTTCCCGCGAACGGCCTTCGGGCGCCAGCGCCCGCCCGGCCCACCCGCTGCCTGGGCGTGACGTCACGCACCTGCCCTTCTCAGGTCAGGACGCGAAAGAGCACGGAGTCCCGGTGTGCTCACCGGCCGGCGTTGTCGGCTCCTCGGGAACGGTCGTGTTGTGCTCGACGATGCCTGCTGAGGGAGGCGAATCGGCGGTCGCGACCAAGGCGAACGACAAAAGGGCGGATCGGCGTCAGGTGTGGGGACGTGCCATCCTGTATCCTCCGGATGCGCGCACTATGGACGGCGAGGCTATCACCTTCAAGGGCCGCGCTACCCGTGGAGCAAGGTCGTGCAGCAGGGCCGCCAACTTGGCCGCGGTGACCACCTGCCATTGTGGGCAGGGCGTGCGAGTAGGCCGAGAGCGTCACGTCGATACGCTTTTGGCCAAGCCCGCTGAACGACCTGCGCTGGGACGTCCGCCTGCGGCGGCGGAATCGCCGACGTGTGCCGAAGCCCCGAGCCGAACAGAAACGATCGGTTCTGGCCGTTCGTTGACTGCTCGCTGAAAACCGACAAGACCCGGGAAACCGGGCGGGGAAGGAAGGTTCTGGTGCGGAAGCGGGGATTTGAACCCCGATGGGCTTGCGCCCACTAGCTCCTGAGGCTAGCGCGTCTGCCAGTTCCGCCACTTCCGCATCGTGAGGACGGGAACCGCCGGCAGGACACCAAGTATAGCGAAAACCGGCCGGCTCGTCGAATGGCCGGCCGTTGACGCCTCCGCCGCGTGCGCGCCACCGTGCTCCTCCCGGCGAGCCGGGCGCGGCCGTGCGATGCAGTCAGGCCGCCGTGTTCAGCGGCCTGCTACGCCAGGATCGCTCTCGCCATGGCCGTGTCTTCCGCGACCTGGTCCGAGTAGCGCGGATAGAGCCCGACGATGCAGGCGTCGGTCGGCTTGATGTTCTTGTAGGCGAACTCGAAGGCCGCCCGGATCTCCCCGGGGGAACCGCACCGGCGTCCCGCGGCGAGCACCTTGTAGACGAGGCACGGCCGGCGCACCTGGCGCACCACCTCGCACATCTTCGGCGGGTCGGTGGACACGTAGACCTCCCCCACCGGCTGGGCGCCGATGTCGCGCTGCCAGTCTTCGGGCCGCCGCGACAGGTAGTACAGCGAGGCCATGTAGAAGTCGTTCCCGAAGTCCTTTTCCTCGAGCGCGGCAAGGATGGCCGGGTTGTGCGTCGAGATTCCGGCCGGGATGCCCAGGTCGTGGACGGCGTTCACGTAGCTGCGGAGGGCGTCGATCTTCCCCGCGCGGTAGAGCATGTCGGTCGCCCAGCCGTGGAAGGCGATGCCGATCGGCTTGAACGGCGCGGCCGCCTGCGCGCACTTGATCGTGCCCTCCACGACCGCGTCGGGCGTGCGCGGCAGCGTCTGGTCGAAATGCCACGAGGCGGCCAGGCAGATGAACTGGATCTTGCAGCCGGCATCCCGGAGCTTCGGGAACTGCCGCGACATGCTGGCGTTGTAGCTGGCCTGCCAGGTGTCGATCCCGGCCTTCTCGCACGCGAGCAGCAGCGCGACGATCCGGTCGTCGGTGAACCACTCGAGCATGTGCTGGTCGTACTGCCGGTTGAAGTGCGAGTACCCGTAGAGCGGGTTGCTGCCGACGATGAAGCGGGTCACCTGGTGCTTGCCGAGGGCGACCGTAGGCAGGCGATCGGCCGCAGCCGCCCGTCCTGGCCTGAGGGTCACCGCCCCCGCCGTCAACGCCGTCGCGCCGGCGAGGAACTCGCGCCGGCTGGGTTGCCGGAACTCGCTGCACGCCTCGATGTCCGACTCGAACGTTGGCTTGTCTTCCATGTCGTCCCCCGTCAGGTGACACCGTGGACGGGCGCACCCCGCTCTCAGGGGGAGCGCACGAGCGAAGGCAGGTCGCGCCCGGGCTTGGAATGGCTGTGAACGATATCCAGCATACGCCCAGCCGACCCTCTTGGGCAGCCCGTGAGGGGGTGACGCGGGGCGGTCGGCGGCCATCCCGGCTTCACGTCCGGGGTACCATGCCAGGGTGACCGGTCACCGCCTTGCCTTGCCCGCAGCCGTCCTCGCGGCCACGGCCATCGTCCTCACGGGCACACCCGCGGCGCAGGAGACTCACGCCCGCCGTGACCCCGCACCGGCGGCGCAGAACACTGGCGCGCGCCGCGATCCCGCGCCCCCGGCCCAGAAGGCCCGCACCCGCAACGAATTCGCGCCGGCTGCACAGGCGGCCGCGAAGCTCCCCCGCCTCCACAGCCTCCTCGTGAGCCGCCGCGGTGAGCTGGTGCTCGAGTACTACGCGCGCGGGGTCAGGCCAACACGGCCCGCCAACGTCAAGTCGGCCTCCAAGAGCGTGATCAGCGCGCTCGTCGGCATTGCCATCGACCGCGATCTCATCAAGGGCGTCCACGAGCCGATCCTCACGTACTTCCCCGAGCTGCAGCACGATCCCGACCTTCGCAAGCAGGCCATCACGATCGAAGACCTGCTGACGATGCGCGCGGGCCTCGAGTCGACGAGCGGCGAGAACTACGGCCGGTGGGTGCGCAGCCGGAATTGGGTGGCCTACGCGCTCGGACGCCCGCTCGTCGCCGACCCCGGAACGGGGATGCAGTACAGCACTGGCAGCTCGCACCTGCTGTCGGCAATCCTGACGAAGGTTTCGAAGACGAGCACCTGGCAGTTCGCCCAGCGAATGCTGGGCCGGCCTCTGGGCATCACGCTGGCCCGGTGGCCCCGCGACCCGCAGGGCATCTACTTCGGCGGCAACGAGATGCTGATGACGCCGCGGCAGATGGTCGCGTTCGGCGAGCTGTACCTGAACGGCGGCCGTGCCGGGAACGTGCAGGTCGTCCCCTCGTCCTGGGTGGAGACCTCGTGCGTCCCGAGGACCACCTCGCGGTTCGACCCGGGACGGGAGTACGGCTACGGGTGGTGGATCGACGAGATCGGGCCTTACCGGTCGTGCTTCGCCTGGGGCTTCGGCGGCCAGTACATCATGGTCTTCCACGACCTCGGGCTCGTCATCGTCACGACCTCCTCCACGGCGGCCGGCGACGAGCGGTGGGGGTACCGCCGTCAACTGCTCGACCTGATCGGGCAGCACGTGCTGCCCGCCGGCGTGCCCCCCAACCAGTAGGCCACTGCCCTCCATCCCGTGGCGCCCGGAAGCACATCCGGGTATAGTAGGGCTTCGCAATCCGAAAGACTGGCGGCGGCCCCTCCACGCGAACGGACGTGAAACTCTTCACAACCCTCGTTCGTGACCGCCGACGCGACACGTGCGCCCGGTGAACGGGCCTGCAGGGAGCGGGAACACCGATGAGCGACAAGGTCCGCTACGACGATCGGACGCCGCGGCTCTTCTTCCTGGCCGCGGTGGTGTGGGGCGTGATCGGCATGCTCGTGGGCACCCTCATCGCAGCCATGCTGTTCCTTCCCGGCCTCAACCTGGCGCCGTACCTGACGTTCGGGCGCATGCGGCCGCTGCACACCAACGCGGTCATCTTCGCCTTCGTCGGCAACATGATCTTCGGCGGCACGTACTACTCGATGCAGCGGCTGCTGAAGGCGCGCCTCTATAGCGACGCCCTCTCGAAGTTCCACTTCTGGGGCTGGCAGCTGATCATCGCGGCCGGCGGCGTGGGGTTCCTGCTCGGCGTCACCCAGTCGCGCGAGTACGCCGAGCTGCCGCTGGTGCTCGACGTCGCGGTCGCGGTGGTCTGGGTGGCCTTCGCCATCAACTTCTTCGGCACGATTGCCATCCGCCGCGAACGCCATCTCTACGTCGCGATCTGGTTCTACATCGCGA
>JARKSS010000030.1 GCA_029974175.1 Vicinamibacterales bacterium | reverse complement strand
CGACCAGCGTCGAGAGCAGGATGTGCTCGCGGCTCCGCACCGGGTCGGCGTCGATGCCGAGCAGGCCGAGCAGGCTGGTGACAGTGGTGGAGAGGCGGTCGCGCACCACCTCGGCGTCGGCCGCCGCCTCGCCGCGCGGCGCCTCGAGCGACTCGAGGATCGAGAGCGGGAGGCCCGCCTGGCTGCCCGGCGTGTAGAGGGCGAAGTCGGCCGCCTCGCGCAGCCGGGCAATTCGCGCGCCGTCCTGGCCCCACTCGGCCAGCCCCTTCGACCACAGCGCCGCCTGCTGTGCCGCGTACTCCTCGAGCGAGACGCCCTTGCGCCGGGCCTCGTCCGGGTTGACCCAGGGGAGGAAGTCGTCGGGCCGAAGACTTGGGAAGGTGAGCAGCAGGTTGCCGAGATCACCCTTGGGGTCAACGACCAGAGCGGGGACGCCGTCGATGGCGGCCTCCTCGAGCAGGCAGAGGCACAACCCGGTCTTGCCGCTGCCCGTCATCCCGACGCAGACGGCGTGGGTGACCAGGTCGCGCGAATCGTAGAGCAGCCACCCGTCGCCGCGCTGGCCGGTCGCCAGGTCGTAGGGTTTCCCGAGGTAGAAGGCGCCGAGCTTCTCGAAGGTCTGCATGGCGGGAGTCTACTAGGGGCTAGGGGCTGGGGGCTAGGGGCTAGGTTAGGGCTCGGGTGGCGGGCCGCGGAAGAACGCGGCCTGAATGCCCAGAGAAGCGGTGACCGGCTGGCTTCCGAACCGGATGCTATACTGGCGATTGGTGCGTGCGTGTTGTTGCGCGCGCGCTCGTCCGCGTCGGCTGACCGACCGAGCCGTCTATCGCCCGATGCCCGACATCCGTCCTCCCCGACCGACCCAGCCCGACAATGCTCCGCCGCCTGGCAAGCGGTGCCCGCGCTGCCGCGTGGTGCTCGAGCACGAGCGGAGCTACGTCGCGAAAGGGTTGACCGGCGTCCCCTCCTTCGAACACCGCTTCGTGTGCCCGGCCTGCGACACCCACTACCGGTGGTCGAGCCGCGACCAGCGCTGGCGCGAAGTGCACTGAAGAAGGCTCACGGCTCAAGGCTCAGGGCTCAGGGCTCACGGGTTGCCTCGCCATCGGGCTTGTGCGTGTGCCCCAGCCCGTAGCCTTCCCAGCCCTACTAGCTCCTAGCCCCCAGCCCCCAGCCCCTAGTACTTCCCCACTTCCACGTAGTACTCGTCGGTTGCCACGTCGAGGTCGTCCCTGTCGCCCTCAAAGGTCATCACCTGCCACCGGGTCGTGGGCCGGATCACCTGCCAGCGGCCCGGCTTGCCGACCTTGACGGGCATCGCGAAGGTCTCCACGTCGGCCCGCCAGCGGTAGGCCACCTGGCCGCCGTCCTGGAACACCAGCTCGAGCCGCGGCACGGCGGCGTGCCGGAGGTACTGGTCGAACAGCGGCGTCAGGTTCATCCCGGTGCGCCGGTTGAAGAACTCCACCACCTGCTCGGTCGAGATGGTGCGGTACTTGAACTCCTGGTAGAAGGCGCGCAGCAGCGGCCACCACTTGGCGTCGTTGCCGACCAGCGTGCGCAGCGTGTGGATGAAGAGCGCCCCCTTGAAGTACATGTCCTGCGGCGGCACCTGGTGCAGGCCGCGCGGCTGCACGATGGGTTCCCGGTTGCGGACCTTGGAGCGGTAGCCGTTGATGTACTTCACCGCCTCGTCGCGGCCGAACATGTGCTCCACGTACACCGCCTCGAGGTACGTGCCCCACGCCTCGTGAATCCACTCGTCGGCCACGTCGATCGAGGTCACGCTGTTCCCGAACCACTCGTGCGCGCTCTCGTGGATGATGATGAAATCGAACTTCGTGCTGACGCCGACGCCCGTCCAGTCGCGCCCGAGGTAGCCGTTGGTGAAGAGGTTGCCGTAGGTCACCGCGCTCTGGTGCTCCATCCCGGAATACGGCACCTCGATCAGCTTGTACCCGTCCTTCCTGAACGGGTACTCGCCGAAGTACTTCTCGAAGCACTCCATCATCGTCTTCGCCTGGGCGAACTGCACCTTGGCCTTCTCGAGGTTCTCGGGCAGCACCCAGAAGTCCATCTTCGTCCCGGCGGGACTTGGGGCCTGCCTTGACGGCTGGTCCCCGCCCGCGAGGTCGGCGTCGGTGAAGCGCACGTACTTCCCGATGTTGAGCGACACGCTGTAGTTGTTGATCGGGTACTGCACCAGCCAGTCCCACCGGGTGTACCCGTCGCCGATCGGGGTCTTGCCAAGGAACTTCCCGTTCGAGACGTCCACCAGGTCGTCCGGGATGGCAACGCTGATCCGCATCTGCTCGACTTCGTCGCGATACTGGTCCTTGTTCGGCCACCAGAGGCTGGCGCCGGCGTGCTGGCACGCGGTGTAGATCCAGTGACGCCCGGCCGGGTCCTTGCCGAAGGTGATGCCGCCGAAGCGGCCCGCCGAGGCGGGGTGGCCCGAATAGTGGAAGTCGATCGAGTATTCGCGGCCGCGGCGAAGGGTCTCGGGGAAGTCGATGAACACCGCCCCCTCCTCGCGCTCGTACTGCAGCTCGCGGCCGTTGAACACGATCCGGTCCACCGCCAGCGCCTTCGCGAGGTCGATCTGGATCCGGGTGTCGTCGCGCGTCATCCGGAAACGGATCGTGTTCTTCCCGCCGATCCACTTGCGCTCCGGGTCAACCCGGATGTCGAGGTGGTAGAAGAGCAGGTCGTTGTTCGAGCGGTAGCGGTCCCAGTTGCCGCGGAGAATATCGGCGCGGGTGGGCGCGCGCCGGGCGGTGCCGAAGGCCGCCTCCCCCGGCGCCTGTCGGGCCGAGCCGGCGCCTGGCGCGTCGAAGTTGTACTCCTTCGGGGGTTCCGCCCCCATCACCCACTTCACGAAGAAGTCCCAGCGCCGCCGCATCATGTACGACGCCGCGTCGCCGGTGTAGCCGTGGTCCTGGTTCGGCAGCAGCACCAGGTCGAAGTCCTTGTTCGCCTTGATCAGCGCGTCGGCCACCAGCAGCGTCTGGTACGGCGGCACGTTGGTGTCCATCGTGCCGTGCACCAGCATCAGCCGCCCCTCGAGGTTCTTCGCGTAGAGCTGGTTCGCCTCCGCGGCGTAGTTGTCGCCTCCCTGCCCGTCGCGTACCAGGAGCCCCTGGTAGCGCTCGCCCCAGTCGTCCTCGTTCAGCCGCTGGTCGTGATTCCCTGACTGCGCGATGCCGGCCTTGAAGAAGCCGGGGAACCGGAACATGGCCGTGGTCGTCGCGAACCCGCCCCCCGAGTGGCCCCAGATCCCCACCCGCGAGATGTCGAACCACGGGTAGCGCGCGGCCAGCTCCTTCATGCCGGCAATCTGGTCGGGAATCGTGTTGTCGCGCCCCATCGCGCCGTAGTACGCGTCCTGGAACGACTTCGATCGCCCCGGCGTCCCCATCCCGTCGATCGTGACGACGATGAAGCCGAGCTCGGCGAGGGCCTGCCGGTCACCACGAGCGGCCGAGAAGGAGCGGCTGCCGGTGCTGCCGGTCTGCGGTCCCGGGTACACGTGGTTAATCACCGGGTACTTGCGCGCCGGGTCGAAGCGGGTCGGCCGGAACATCAGGCCGTAGAGGTCGGTCTTCCCGTCTCGGGCCTTCACGGCGATGGGGATCGGGGGTTGCCACCCCGTGGCCCGCAGCCTCGTGATGTCGGCCTTCTCGAGCATCATCACGAATCGGCCGTTGCCGTCGCGCAGGACGACCACCGGCTCGACGTCGGGCCGCGAGTAGGTGTCCACCAGGTAGCGGCCTGACGGCGACAGTTGGACCGAATGATCGCCTTCGACCGGCGTCAGCGGCGTGAGGCCCGTGCCGTCGAGCCCGATGCGGTAGGCGTGCCCGAAGTACGGGTCCTCGCCCTTTTCCCGTCCCTGCGCCTGGAACCACAGCGTCCGGGCTTTCTCGTCCACCCGCAAGAGGCCCATCACCGGCCATTGGCCGGAGGTAATCCGGCGGATGAGCGCGCCAGTGGCCAAGTCGTAGAGGTAGAGGTGGCCCCAGTCGTCGCGCTCCGAGTACCAGATCACCTCGTTGCTGTCCCACAGCACGCGGCAGCCCACCCTCGACTCGTAGTGGGTGGCCACCTTCTCGCTCATCACGGAACGAACCTCGCCGGTTGCCGTGTCGGCCACCCGCAGCACCGCCTCCTTGTGGTCGCGCGACGTGGAGATGAACGCGAACGCCGAGCCGTCGGGCTTCCACTGCCAGTCGTCCAGGCTCACATCGTCGCCGAGCGTGGCGCGGTGGTAGTCGGGCGGCATCGCGAGGCGGGTCACGCGGCCCGTCTCGACGTCGATCACCACCCGGTGGAGCATGGCCACGTGCCGGTCGCCGGGGAGCGGGAACTTCGAGACCCGAAGCCTGGGGTGGGTCACCGGGTCGATCGGCGTGCTGACGAGGTACATCTCGCCGACCTCGCGCTCGTCCTGCTGGTAGGTTGCGATGCGCTTCGAGTCGGGCGACCAGAGGACGATCGCGCGGTCGCTCGACCGCCAGCCGGCGTTGTCGGTCGCGTAGCCGAAGTAGGGCACGCCGTCGGTGGTGAGCGGGCGCTCCCGCCCGGTGGCCACCTCGCGCACCCAGAGGTTCCAATCGCGCACGAAGGCCGCAAGCCTGCCGTCGGGCGACAGGACGGCGTCGCGGGCAGCCCGCGGGCCGCGACGGCCGGGAAGGGCACCGACGGGCGGCGGCACCGGGGAGGCGCCCGTGTCGGCGCAGCTCGAGCCGCGCGCGTCGCACGACCACCGGCGGCCCTCGAGGTCGAAGGTGATCTGCCGGCCGTCGGCGGAAATCCCGATCCAGTGGAAGGGGAGGGCGTTCGGGGCGTAGGTGCGGCCGGAGGCGGCCGACAGGGCGGCGGCCAGCCCGGCGTGGTCGAAGGCGCGCGCCCGGCGGCGCGCGGCGGGATCCACGAGCACGAACTCGTGGCCGTCGGCGAGGTCGTTGCGGTACCAGAAGCGGTCGCCGGGCAGCCAGTTGGCCGCCACCCTCCCGCCGATCACCAGCGGCTCGACGTGCTGCGGGAGGAACCGCTCGGCCCGCGCGTAATCGTCCGCGGTGACCGAGCGCCCGGGAGCCGGCCCCGCCTGGGCGGGCGGTGCCTGCACCGGTGCGGCACCCTGGGCGGCAGCGCCGGCCGGCCAGGGGAGCCAGGCGGCAGCGACGAGGGCCAGGCAGAGGAAGAGGCGGACGGGCCGGCTGGGCATGCGCGACGCTCCACGGGGCTGTCGGGGCTCTGAGGGGGGCGCGGGATGCACGTGATCATACACGGCGCTGTCGCTAGAATGAGCGGCGGGAGGACCCGCGTGCGTTTACACGAGATGTTCATCCGGACCGCCAAGAAGCATGCGAAGAAGCTGGCCGTCGTAGACCGGGCGACCGGGGCGCGGGTCACCTACAAGGACGTGCTGCTGCGTTCGCTCATCCTCGCCTCGAAGCTGGATGGGGGCGAACCCGGCAGCTTCGTCGGCGTCATGGTGCCGACCAGCGCGGGCTGCATGTACGCGACGCTGGCGGTGCTGATGAGCGGCCGCATTCCCGTGATGATCAACTACTCGACCGGCGCCGCCGACAACTGCCGCGACGCGCAGCGCCGCCTCGCCTTCAGCACCATCCTCACCTCGAAGGCGCTGCTGGCCCGGATCAACTGCCCGCGCATCGACGGCATGGTCTGCCTCGAGGAACTCGCCACGGAAGTCACGCTCCTCGACAAGCTGAAGGGGGCGGCCCGCGCCTCCCTTTCGGCCGACCGCATCATCAGGAAGCTGCCGAAGGGCGACGCCGAGGACTACGCGGTCGTGCTGTTCACCAGCGGCAGCGAGAAGGAACCGAAGGTGGTGCCGCTGACGCACGCCAACATCGCGGCCAACCTCGACGGGATCGCGCAGGTCGTCGACTTCAGCGCCGAGGACGTGATGCTGGCCAACCTGCCGCTCTTCCACGTCTTCGGCCTCACCGTGAACATGTGGCTGCCGCTCTGGCAGGGGATGACAATCGTCACCTGCGCCAACCCCCTGGAGTTCCGGTCGGTCTGCCAGGCGGTGCGCGACGAGAAGGCCACCGTGATGGTGGGCACGCCCGCCTTCCTCAACGGCTACCTGCAGAAGTCCGAGCCGGGTGACTTCGCCACGATCCGCCTGCTCATCACGGGCGCCGACAAGTGCCCCGAGGCGCTCCGGCGCGGCTGGTGGGAGAAGCACCGGATCATCCTCCTCGAGGGCTACGGCACCACCGAGACGAGCCCGGTCATCTCGGTCAACACTCCGCAGCACAACCGCCCGGGGTCGGTGGGGAGGCCGCTGCCGAACGTGGAGGTGCGGCTCGAGCACTACGAGACCGGCGAGGAATGCGCGGTCAACGAGATCGGCAAGGTGCTGGTGAAGGGGCCGAGCGTGATGAAGGGGTACTTCGACGACTTCGAGGCCACCTCGCTCCACCAGCGCCACGGCTGGTACGACACCGGCGACATGGGCTACATGGACGACGACCGCTACCTGTGGCACGTGGGGCGGCTGCGCCGGTTCCTGAAGGTCGGCGGCGAGATGGTGTCGCTCGTCCGGGTCGAGGACGTGCTCGAGAAGCTCCTTCCCAACGACTGCCAGTGCTGCGTCGTCGAGGTGCCCGACGCGGCCCGCGGCGCGCGCATCGTCGCGGCCGTGACGGCAGCCATCGACGAGAAGGCAATCCTGGCGCAGATGGCCGAGACGCTGCCGCGGATTGCCCTGCCCAAGCAGTTCGTCGTCCTGCCCGAGCTGCCGAAGATGAGCAGCGGCAAGCTCGACTTCCGCACGATCACCGAGATGGTCCGCGACGCCGTCCAGAAGCGCGAACCCCCGGCCTCGGCGCCGGCGAAGTAGGGCCGGTCTTCGGGCCGGCCTCCGCCATTTCGCCATCCTTCCTGCAGCTCCGCGCGGCCTCGACACCACCCGCTTTCGTCGTATGATCCTCCCCGGGACATCCAACGGGAGGTTCGAAATGGCAGGACGCCGAATCCTGATGCTGGCGGGCGACTTCGTCGAGGACTACGAGGTCATGGTGCCGTTCCAGGCGCTACAGGCGGTCGGTCACCAGGTGCACGCCGTCTGCCCGGGGAAGAAGGCGGGTGACAAGGTCCGGACGGCCATCCACGACTTCGAGGGAGACCAGACGTACAGCGAGAAGCCGGGCCACAACTTCGCGCTGAACGCCACCTTCGACGAGGTGAACGAGCGCGACTACGATGCGCTCGTCATCCCGGGCGGACGCGCGCCCGAGTACATCCGCCTCAACCCCCGGGTGCTCGAGATCGTCCGGCACTTCGCGACGACGGGCAAGCCGATTGCCGCGATCTGTCACGGCGCCCAGGTGCTGGCGGCCGCGGGTGTGGTGGAGGGGAAGCGCTGCTCGGCCTATCCCGCGTGCGCACCCGACGTCACCCGGGCGGGCGGCCGGTACGCCGAGATCGCGGTAGACGACGCGGTGGTGGACGGCGTGCTGGTGACGGCGCCGGCATGGCCCGCCCACCCGAAGTGGATCGCGGCCTTCCTCCAGGTGCTCGGCACGAAAATCGAGCACCTCGAGGCCGCCCGGGCGTGAGCGTCACGTAGGGTCCACCGCAGAGACGCAGAGGACGCAGAGACGAACGCGGAGGTTTTGATCATTCGGGTGATCTCTGCGCCTCTGCATCGAAGCGTTGGTGACAAGACATGGCGGCTTGTCCACGGGGCATTCACCGCAGAGACGGAGAGGACGCAGAAAGGTACGCAGAGGTTCTGACTATGATCTCTGCGCCCTCTGCGCCTCCGCGGTGAAACCACGTGCGTCAGTGGGCGGGCAGCGGGGCGGGGGCGGGCGCGAGTGAGCCGGAGCGAGCCGATCGCGCGGGGCCTGAGACGGCCTCGAAGGTGTAGATGAGGTCGCCGAGAGGCGAAGCGTCGCCGTTGGCCGCGTTTGCGGCCACGTGGAAGAGGACCGTCCCCGGCGCCTGGTCGGGTGCGCGCCACTCGATCACCCAGGTCAGCTTGCCTGGAGGGACCGCCTTCGACCCCGCCTGGGTGTGCTGCGCGTACTGCACTCCCTTGGCCCCCGTCACGACCTGCGTGCGCGGGTCGAGCGGGCGGAGCGTGCCCGCCTGCGCGCCCGCCGAGGGACGCGCCCGGAAACGGGCCGAGATCTCGAAACCGCCCACGGCCAGGTTCCGCCGGGTCAGCGTGATGCGCAGCTGGTAGGTCTGGCCGGGGCGGAACTCCCGCGGCGCCTCCAGCGACAGTGTGCCGTCCTTCGGTCCGGGCGGCTGTCCCTGGTGGCACATCGTGCAGGTCGGCTCGCCGAAGCCGCCGGTCAGGCCCGGCATCGGGCCGTTCTGGTACGCCGCCACCGCCGGCAGGACGACCAGCAGGCCGGCCAATGCCACGAGACCCCGCACGGTCCCTCCCCGGTTCCCGGTTTCCGATTCCTGTCCGAGCCCGCCTCCATGATGCGATACTGGAAAGCAGGGAATCAACGGCAGGAGGCCCCCATGCGTCCTTCAGTCCGAAGCGCGTCCGCCTTGGCGGCGCTGCTTGCGGCCGCCGGCGTGGCCGCACTTGCCGCCGGCCAGCCAGCCCAGCCAGCCGCCTCGCCGGTGGACGTGGTCTTCCAGGAGTGGCCGACACCCACCAGCAAGAGCTTTCCGCACGACCCGGCGGTCGCGCCCGACGGCAGCGCCTGGTACACAGGCATGCGGGCGAACCTGCTGGGCCGGCTCGATCCCGCCACGGGCACCATCAAGGAGTACCAGCTTCCGACCGAGAACACCGGGCCGCACGGCATCGTCGCTGACGCGGAGGGCAATATCTGGTACACGGGCAACTACTCGGGCCTGATCGGGAAGCTTGATCCCAGCACCGGCAAGGTCACCGAGTACCGGATGCCTGACCCGAAGGCGCGCGACCCGCACACGCTCATCTTCGACCAGGCCGGGACGCTCTGGTTCACGGTCCAGGGCGGCAACTTCGTCGGCCGCCTCGACCCGAAGGCCGGCAAGGTGGATCTCGTTCCCGCCCCCACGCCCAACTCGCGCCCGTACGGCATCGTCGTGGACTCGCGCGGCGTGCCGTACTTCGACCTCTTCAACACCAACAAGATCGGCCGGATCGATCCCGGAACGCTGGCCATCCGGGAGTTCGAGCTGCCTTCGCCGGAAGCGCGGCCACGCCGCATTGCCGTCGGCAAGGACGACACGATCTATTACACGGACTACGCGCGCGGGATGCTCGGCCGGCTCGATCCGGCGACGGGCAAGGTGACCGAGTTCCCGACGCCCGGCGGGTCCGGTTCCCGTCCCTACGGCATGGCCGTCACGAGCGACGGGGCGGTGTGGTTCAGCGAATCGGGCGTCGAGCCGAACACGCTGGTGCGCTTCGACCCGGCCACGGGGAAGATGCAGGCGTGGCCGATCCCGTCGGGCGGCGGCGTGGTGCGTCACATGGTGGCCGCGCCGGACGACGAGCTGTGGCTGGCCTGCAGCGGGGTGGACCGGATTGCGAGAGCGAAGGTTGGGAGTCAGGGGCGACCCACGGAGGGCGCCCCTGCGATGTGGCAAGAGCCGAAGGAGGACGCATGAGACGCTTCGTTCAGACAGCCGCCACGGCGGCCATCGCGCTCGCCTTTGCCGCGGCCGCGGGCGCCCAGCAGACCACCCAGGTGCACCCCGGCAAGGGGGGAAGCCCGCACGTGAAGACTCAGTGGACGGTGGACGGCGCCAGCATTGCCATCACCTACGGGCGCCCGTCGCTGAAGGGAC
>JARKSS010000027.1 GCA_029974175.1 Vicinamibacterales bacterium | reverse complement strand
GGCGCTGGGGGTACCGGTGGTGGCGCCCGTCGGTCGCCAGGGTGAGGGGGTGCTCGAGCTGTTCCGCGCGGCGCGGCGGGCCGCCCGCGAGCGCCTGGTCCCGCGGGTGGTGCCCGGACCGGTGCACGTCGAGCGCCAGCTGTCGCGGCTGGCCGAGGTGGTGGGCGGCCGGCAGCTGCCCGGCCCGCTGGTCCCTCGGTTCACGGCGATCAAGCTCGTGGAGCGGGACCCCTGCATTCGGCGGCGGCTCGAGTCCCACCTGACGGCAACCGACTGGGAAACGGCCGAGCGAGTCCTGGCCCGCTTCGAGGAGGCGACCGAGCAGCGCTCCGAGTACGTGATGTCGGCCGTGCGCCACAACCTGGCGTTCGAGCTGTTCGAATCGGTGGCGACGGTCCGGTCGTCGCGCCGCTCGGGGCTGCACGAGAGGCTGAACGACCTGCTGATGCACCCGGTCCTCGGTTACGCGATTCTCGCGGCGGTGCTGGCGGGGATGTTCGCCCTGGTCTTCCATGTCGGCAGTGCCGTCGAGCCGCTCTTCCTCGAGTGGTTCGACGGGCTTCATGCCCGGCTGGCGGCCTGGCTGCCCGCCGATTCGGTTGGCTACGCCCTCGTGCACGGGGTGGCGGCCGGCGTGGGAGGGGGCGTCGGGATCGTGGTGCCGTACCTCCTGCCGTTCTTCGTGGGGCTGGCGCTGCTCGAGGACACCGGGTACCTGCCGCGGATCGCGTTCCTCGCCGACACCGTGATGCATCGCGTCGGCCTCCACGGCATGTCGGTCGTGCCGCTGATCATGGGCTACGGCTGCACGGTGCCGGCCGTGCTCGCGACGCGGATCCTGAGGTCGCGGCGCGACCGGCTGATCACGGCCACGCTGGCGACGCTCATCCCGTGCTCGGCGCGGATGACGATCATCTTCGGCCTCATCGGCTTCTTCATCTCGGTGAAGGCCGCCCTGCTGGTCTACGCCGTCAACCTGCTGCTGGTCGCGCTGGTCGGCAAGGTGATGTCGCTCGCCATGCCGGAACGGGGCCCGGGGCTCATCATGGAGCTGCCCCGCTACCGCGTCCCCGCCTTCGGGCCGGTCGCCCACAAGACGTGGTTCCGGCTCAAGGAGTTCGTCATCGTCGCCTGGCCGATCCTGATCGCGGGCAGCGTGGTGCTCGAGGTAATCGACCACTACGCCCTGTCCCAGCCGCTCAACGACGCGATGGCCCCGTTCACCGCGGGGCTGCTCGGCTTTCCGCCCGCGGTGGGGGTGACGCTCGTGTTCGGCATCATGCGGAAGGAGCTGGCGCTCGTGCTGCTCTTCACGGCGCTCGGGACCACCGACGTGGCCTCGGTGATGAGCCTGGCTCAGATCGTCGGGTACACCTTTTTCGTGACCTTCTACGTTCCGTGCCTGGCCACCTTTGCCGCGCTCGGGCGGGAGTTCGGGTGGCGCACGGCCTCGCTCATCACGGTCGTCACCCTGGGGATCGTCACGGTTTCGGCGGCCGGCCTGAGGCTGACGACCGGGTTGTTGGGGTGAAACCATGCTTACGCGGCTCGCGGTCCTGATCGCGTTCCTCCTCTGCACGGCCGGCCCCGCGGCGGCGCAGCCGCCAGTCCTGGAGCGGCCGCTCTTCGGCGTCGCCTACTACGACGAGTACATGCCGTACGACCGGCTCGAGCAGGACGTCGGCATGATGAAGGAGGCGGGCATCGAGGTGGTGCGGATCGCCGAGTCCACGTGGGGCACCCTCGAGCCGCAGGACGGCGTCTTCGACTTCAGGCACGTCGACCGGGTGCTCGACGCGATGCACCGCGCCTCCATCAAGGTCATCGTCGGGACGCCCACCTATGCCCTGCCGACGTGGCTGGCGCGCAAGCACCCCGACGTCCTTGCCGTCACGCCGCGGGGGCCGAGCCAGTACGGTCCGCGGCAGAACATGGACATCACCAACCCGTACTTCCGGGCGCACGCCGAGCGGGTGATCCGCCGCCTGGTGGAGCACGTGAGGGACCACCCCGCCGTGATTGGCTACCAGGTGGACAACGAGACGAAGCACTATCAGACAGCCGGCCCGGCGGTGCAGGCGCAGTTCGTGCGCCACGTGAAGGAGAAGTTCAAGACGCTCGACGCGGTGAACCGGGCGTTCGGCCTCGACTACTGGAGCAACCGGATCAACAGCTGGGAGGATTTCCCGTCCACGGTGGGCAGCATCAACGCGAGCCTGAACGCCGAGTTCGCCAGGTTCCAGCGCCAGCAGGTGACCGACTACCTGGCCTGGCAGGCGGCGATCGTGCGCGAGATCGCGCGGCCCGGCCAGTTCGTCACCCACAACTTCGACCTCGAGTGGCGGGGCCATTCCTACGGCATCCAGCCCGACGTCGATCACTTTGCGGCCGCCAGGGCGTTGGACGTCGCCGGGGTGGACATCTACCACCCGTCACAGGACGGGCTGACGGGCGCGGAGATCTCGCTGGGCGGCGACCTGGCCCGCTCCATGAAGCGAGGCCTGAACTACCTGGTGATCGAAACCCAGGCGCAGGGGATGCCCCAGTGGCTGCCGTATCCGGGTCAGCTGCGGCAGCAGGCCTTCAGCCACCTGGCGTCCGGGGCGAACATGCTCGCGTACTGGCACTGGCACTCGATCCACAACTCGGCCGAGACGTACTGGAAGGGGCTGCTCGGCCACGACTTCGGGTCCAACCCCACCTACGAAGAGGCGAAGACGATCGGCCGCGACCTCGCCGCGATCGGCCGCCACCTCGTGGACCTCCGCAAGACGAACCGCGTGGCCATCCTGTTCAGCAACGAGGCGCTGACCGCCTTCAACGCGTTCAGCTTCGGGTGGGGCTCGAGGGAGAACTACAACGACGTGCTCCGCCCGATCTACGACGCCCTCTACCGCCGCAACGTGGGAGCGAACTTCATCGATCCTTCGAGCGACAACCTCGAGCAGTACAGGCTGATCGTCGTGCCGGCCCTGTACGCCGCCCCCGACGCCCTGCTCGAGCGGCTGAACCGCTTCGTCGAGAAGGGCGGTCACGTGCTCTACACCTTCAAGAGCGGCTTCTCGGACGAACACGTCAAGGTGCGCTCCACGCCGCAGCCGGGGATCATCGGCAAGGCGTGCGGCGTCAGCTACACGCAGTTCACCGTTCCCAAGAGCGTCTCGGTGGCAACCCCCTACACGCTGCAGGAGGGCGGCGACGCGGCCCGGTACTGGATTGAACTGCTCACGCCGACGACGGCCCGGGTGCTCGGGCGATACGTCCACCCGGCCTGGGGGAAGTACGCGGCCATCACCGAGAACGACTACGGCAAGGGGCTGGCGACCTACGTGGGGTTCATGCCGGGCGACGAGCTGCTGGGGAGGATCGTCGAGGACGTGGTCCGGAAGGCGGGCCTCTGGGGAGCGGACCAGGAACTGGCCTTTCCCCTCATCACCAAGTGGGGCAAGAACCGGAACGGGAAGACCGTCCGCTACTACTTCAACTACTCACCGCGGCCCGCGGCGTTCCGCTACCCGCACGCCGGGGGCAGGGACCTCCTGTCCAACCGGCAGATTGCCGCCGGCTCGCAGCAGGAGCTGCCTCCCTGGGGCGTGATGATCGTCCTGGAGGAATAGGCGGCGTCAGCTTCCCACGCTTCCCGGGACGCCCTTCGGGTCGATGGGCTCCCGAGTGTTCAGGCGAGGACGACTTCGACGCCGGCGTCGCGGAGCATCTTGCGGTGCTCGGGCGCGAGCGACGAGTCGGAGACGACGAGGTCGGCCACCTCGAGCGGAGCGAGCGGCACCATCGCGGCGCGCCCGAACTTGCTCGCGTCGGCGACGATGATGACCTTGCGCGAGACCTCGATCATCTTCTGCTCGGAGCCGACGAGCAGCGTGTTGTTGTTGCTGAAGCCCGCCTCGGTGATGCCGCCGATCCCCATCACCAGGACGTCGGCCGATACGCTCGCGATCATGCGCTCGCAGAGCGGCCCCAGCATCACCTCGAGCCTCGGGAACAGGTAGCCGCCCGTGAGCGTCACCTCGACGCGCCGCGAGTTGCGCAGTACCCGCGCGATGGCGAGCGAGTTGGTGATGGCGTGCAGCGGGCGGTCGGCCAGCGCCTCGGCGACGCGCGCCACGGTGGAGCCGCCGTCGAAGATGACGGTCTGCCCGTCGTCGATGAGGCTGGCGGCCTTCTGGCCGATGCGCTGCTTCTCGGCCGCGTGGCGCTGCGCCTGCCAGTCGAAGTCGAGCAGGTGATCGCGCGGCTGGGCCGCGAGGGCCCCCCCGTGCACCCGCCTCAAGACGCGCTCGCGCTCGAGGCGGCTCAGGTCGCGCCGGATCGTCGCCTCCGAGGTGGACAGTTCGCGGCACAGCGAGGCGAGGTCGACGAATTCCTGCCGCTCGAGGATCTCCCGGATGCGGAGACGGCGGCTCGTCGGGTTCACCGCCCAACCTTCCGCTGCTCGAGCGCAGCCATGACGGCGTCGGTCACGTCGCGCACGATCCCCTCGATCTCGCTGGCGGATGGCCGGGCGCTGCCGCCGTCATCCTCCCGGGCGCAGGGAGGCGGGGGAGGGAGCACGATGGAGCCGGGATCGGCCGGCGGCACCTCCGAGAGGCGGCACTCGACCGGGTTGAAGCGCGGGTCGGGCAGGCCGAGGCGCTTCTTGACCTTCAGGAGGTCGGCTTCCTTCTCCTCGGGGATGCGGGTGACCGGCCCGCCGAGCTGCGCGGCAATCGTGAGCGTCCAGCAGTAGGTCTCGAGCACCTCGGCGTACCACTCGGCGTGGGTCACCGTGTCGGCCCAGCAGACGATGCCGTGGTTCCCCAGCAGCACGGTGTTGTAGTTGCGGATGTAGGGCACGACCGTCTCGGCGAACTTCTGCGTCCCCGGCGTCTCGTAGCGGGTGCAGGCGACACGCCCGACGAAGACGTCGAACTCGGGGATGATCGACGAGGGCGGCACCCGGCCAATCACCGCGTACGCGGTCGCGTGCGGAGGATGGCAGTGAACCACCGCCTTCGCCTGGGGCACTTCCTTGTAGATCTGGAGGTGCAGGAAGATCTCGCTGGTCCGGCCCGAGCCCACCAGCTCGTTTCCCTCGAGATCGACGAGGCACAGCACCTCGGGCGTCAGGTCGGCCTTGCTGCAGAGCGTGGGCGTGCAGATGACCTCATTCGGCCCGATGCGGTACGAGATGTTTCCGCCGTTGCCGTCCACGTACTGGCGCTGCCAGAGCTTCTTGCCGGTGGCGACGATCTCGGCCTTGATGGCTTCGGCCTCGGCCGAGTAGAACAGCTCGCGCGCCGCGGCGCCCGAGCGCGGAGGAGGCAGCGTGGCCGGGCCGGGCCCCGTTCGGTCCGGCGTCGCCCTCCGCGACGCGGCCGTCTTCGTCACCAGGCCGTGCCGCTCGATGGCCTCCCGCGCGGATGGGGTCATGACGACCCGCTCTCGAACCAGGATCTCGCGGGCGCCCTCGCGCACCGCCGCGTCGATGACACGAAGCGAGACGACGCTGTACGCCGTCAGGTCTGCCGGTTTCATGTCCTTGTCGTCACTCACAGCGGGCACGCCTCCACAGGCCGGACGCCTGGGCCACCGTGCCCCTGTGCCCCAGTGCCAATGAGGCACTCATTCACAGGCGAGACGCCTGTTTCCCTAGGATGCTGGCTCGAACTCGTAATCACGGACGATGAGCGCGCAGTAGGCGTCCACGGGGGCGACGCCCGGGTAGTAGGCGTTGGCCGCCTCGCTGCCCTCGACAATGCCGATGATGTCGCCCGGCCCGGCGCCCAGGTGGTCAACAACCACCAGCGGGCGTCCGCCGCCCAGGCCGTTTCGTGCCGCGAGGTTGGCCGCCGTCACCGGTTCGGCGACCAGCAGCGTGGCGCCCGCCAGCTCGGGCGTACCGACGCTCAGCACCACGCGGCCAGTTACGATGCCCAGCCTCACGGCGTCCTCCCGGCGACGCCGTGAACGTCATCCACGAGGCCGACGACGACGAGGCGGGCCGGCGTGGTCTTGCCCAGCCACTCGCGCGCGAGATTGCCGTCGGTGGAGACGAGCGCGATGGTGCCGCGCGTGGCCCCCATCCGGTCGAGGACGACGACCGGCTCCCCGCTCGCGCTGCCGTCCGCCTCCAGGCGCTGCGCGATCAGCAGGCGCACGCCTTCGAGCGTCGCGTGCTTCCGGGTCGAGGTCAGCGTGCCGTCAATCCGTGCGAGGAACATGGGTCAGATGATCCGCAGCGCGCCGCCCACCACCAGCTGACGCTCGCGCGTGAAGGTCAGCGGGGTGGTGACCCCCTCGCCCGTCGGCGTGGCGATCGTGTGGCTGAAATAGCCCGGGCCGTCCACGCCCAGCGCCGCCAGCGACGCGGCGTTCTGCACGAAGAGCGTGGTGTTCAACGCCCTCGCCATCCGGGTCGCGTGCTCGACGTTCCGTGTGTGGATGATCGCGGTGTGGCGGTAGCCGTGCTCGGCCTGCACGGCCGCCTCGATGGCCGCGCCGATGCACTTCACCCGCACCACGGGCAGGAACGGCATCATCTGCTCCTCCTGCACGAAGGGGTGCGAGGCGGGAGTCTCGCCGAACAGCAGCTCGGTGCCCTCGGGCACCCGCACGCCTGCCGCCGCGGCCAGCACGCTTGCGTCCTGGCCCACCAGGTCGCGCTTCAGGTGCGCCCGGCCGCATCCCTTGCCCGGGCCGTCGAAGGTGAAGGCGGCCTCGGTCAGCCGCGCGATGGCCGAGGCATCGAGCTGCCACGCGCCCGCCCGGCGCATCGCCTGGATGAAGGCGTCGGCCACCGCCTCGAGGACGAACACCTCCTTCTCGCCGATGCACAGGAGGTTGTTGTCGAAGGCGGCGCCCGCGATGACCGACCGCGCGGCCAGGTCGAGATCCGCCGTGTCATCCACCACGACCGGCGGATTGCCCGGGCCGCCCGCGATGACCCGCTTGCCCGACCGTGCGGCGGCCTTCACGACGGCCGGCCCGCCCGTGACGCAGAGCAGCGACACGTCGGGATGTTGGAAGATCGCCTCGGCCGACTGGATGCTCGGCTCGGCGATGGTCGTGATGACGTTCGAGACGCCCATCGCGCGCTCGATCTCGCGGTCGAACAGCGCCAGCGCGTACGCCGCCACCCGGGCGCCGGCGGGATGCGGGCTGAAGACGGCGGTGTTGCCCGCCGCCAGCACGTTCACCGCGTTGCTCACCATGGTCGGCACCGAGTGCGTGGCCGGCAGCACCATGCCGATCACACCCCACGGGGCGCGCTCGACGATGCACAGGCCGGTGGCGTCGCTGCGGGCCTCGCCCCGCATGGCCTCGACGCCGACGACGTACTTCATCGCCTTCAGCTTGGCGATCTTGTGGTCGAGGCGGCCGATGCGCGTCTCGTCCATCTCCATCCGGCCCAGCTCGTCGGCGCGCTCCTCGCAGAGGCGGCGGATGATGTCGATCATCCGGCCGCGGTCCTCGAGGGTCATGGCCGCGACACGAGGTTGGGCCTGCGCCGCCGCCGCGACC
>JARKSS010000015.1 GCA_029974175.1 Vicinamibacterales bacterium | reverse complement strand
CGCGCTGTTCTGCGAGGCCGTGGTCATGCGGGCCGCGCCCCAGTGGAGCGACACGCGCAAGCTCATCCTCGACCGGTATGTGTCGTTTCACGAGGTGTATGCTTTCGAGGCGGAACGCGCGGGCGACGACGGCAACGCGCCGGTGGCCCGCGGGTTCGCGAATCGCCGCTGCGACGAGATGGTGCGCGCGGTGGTCAACAGCGCGCCGGGACCGCTCCACTATCGGGTGGCCCACGAGGCCTACCCCGACGGGGCCGTGCGCGAGTATGGCAAGTTCCTGGCGCGGAAGCAGCCGGGCGCGGAACTCGAGCGGGGCGGCATCAGCCGGGGCCAGTGGGTAGGGCCGGGCCGCATCGACGCCTCGGCCGCATGGGCCCGCGACGGCGACACTATCGCCGGGGTGGTGGTCGACGAGGTCCCGTGGCCCGATATCCGCCTTATCATGATCGACGCCGAGGAGACCGAGCGCAACAGCCACGCCGTCAAACGCCACCCCGAGGTCGCGGGCTGGACCGCAGCCCGGTACGCCGGGAGCGGGTATGCGGCACGGGGCGTGGCCGCGCGCCAGGCGCTCCAGGACCTGATCGACGCCAAAGGCATTGACTATATCGAGCTGAACCCGCACCAGGGCGAGGGAGGCGTCTACGACGACCGCGTCGACGCCTACGGGCGCTACATCGCGCTGGTGTATGGGGGCGGCGAATGCTTCAACGCGGCTCAGGTCGAGCGCGGCCACGCCGACGTGTACCTGTGGCAGGACGGGCGCTACCACGACCCGCGCCTCGAGCTCAAGGACTTCTACTCGTACGGGGGCCGGCAGGCGGACTCCATCGAGGCGGCCTCCGAAGTCCTGGCCTCGTTCGACGTGCGCGGCGGCGCTTTCGAGGTGCTGACGGCCCTGGCGTACGCCGCGGGCGGCTACGTGTGGTCGATCGGCCCGGACTGTGCGGTGTCGTTCCGCAAGGCGGACCGCGTGGACCGGGTGGTGTTTTTCGATCCGCGCCACACCTGGGTGGGGCTGGGCAGCGACCTTCGGGAGGTGGTCAACGCCATCCACTTCGAGGGCAACCCGTTCCAGGGCGGATGCGCGCGGACTTTCGAGCAGAGTTCGAGCATCGACGCGTACGGCTGGCGCCCGGCCTCGCTGAGCTACTTCCCGCTCGTCTTCGAAAACGACGTCGGCAAGCTGGCGCGGGGACTCCTGGACGACGTGGCGTACCCGGAACCCGCGGGATTTGTGCGGTTCTATCATGGCGACGCGGCGCTGTCGGTGGGGAGCCTGGTCGAGGTGCGCGATGGGCGGCTGCGCCGGCTCGAGCGCGAGTTGCCGGGCGAATGGGCCGGCCGGTTCCGGGGCCGGATCGTGGGGCGAGTCCGGCGCGTCACCCACCGGTTCACGGGCAAACAGGTGGCCACGACCGCGTGGCTGACGTCGCCGTTCCGGTCCGTGTACGGGCCGCTGCGCTACCTCGTGCGCGGGCAGGGGACGCCGCAGAGCCTCTACCAGTTCCGGCTCGACGAAGACGCCGTCGGGCTCGACATGGGATTCCACCTGGACTGACCGCACCGGCCCGCGGGCCCCGGCCCGCAAGGA
>JARKSS010000013.1 GCA_029974175.1 Vicinamibacterales bacterium | reverse complement strand
CTTGTTTTTCTTCATGATACCCTCCCCGCCATGCGAATCCTGCTGCACACTGCCGCCCTGCTGCTGTTGGCCGCACAGGCCCCCGCCCCGTTCCGCACGCTGGACGATCGGTTCGCGCCGCCACGCTTCGCCGATCGAACCGCCTGGGAACAGCGTGCCGCCTACCTGCGCGAGCACGTGCTGGCGTCGGCCGGCCTGCTGCCGCTGCCCGAACGCACGCCGCTGAACCCGGTCGTGTTCGACGAGTCGACGCACGAGGGCTACAGCGTGGCGAAGGTGTACTTCGAGAGCCTGCCCGGTTTCTACGTGACGGGCAACCTGTACAGACCCGCGGGCGCGGGGCCCTTCCCTGCCGTGCTCTCAGCACACGGCCACTGGACGTACGGCCGGCTGGAGAACACGGACCTCATGTCGGGCCCGGGGCGTGCCATCTCACTCGCCCGCCGCGGCTTTGTCGTCTTCACGCACGACATGGTCGGCTACAACGACAGCCGCCAGGTTCCCCACACGTTCGACGGCCGCCGCCAGCGCCTGTGGGGCCTGAGCCTGGGAGGGCTCCAGCTCTGGAACAGCATCCGGGCGCTCGACTTCCTCGAGTCGCTGCCCTACGTGCGCAAGGACGCCCTCGGAGCCACAGGAGAGTCGGGCGGGGGAACCCAGACCTACATGGTGGCCGGGGTCGACCCGCGGGTTTCGGCGGCGGTCCCGGTCAACATGGTTTCGCTGCTGATGCAGGGCGGCTGCCTGTGCGAGAACCCGCCCGGCCTGCGGCTCGACACGAACAACGTCGAGCTGGCCGCGGCCATCGCGCCACGGCCGCTGCTGCTGATTTCGGCGACGGGCGACTGGACGAGGGAAACCATGGAGGTGGAGTACCCGGCCGTGCGCGCGATCTACGCGCTGATGGGCGCGGAGGATCGCGTGCGCGCCGTGCGCTTCGACGCCGAGCACAATTACAACCGGGACAGCCGCGAGGCGATGTACGGCTGGATGGCCCGCTGGCTGAAGGGCGAGGCCAGCGACGCCCCACAGAAGGAACAGGCCTTCACGCCGGATCGCCTCCCCGACCTGCTCGTCTTCCACGGGCGTCCGCTGCCGGACGGGGCGCTGACGCCGGAAGGGCTGACCACGTCCTGGATCGCGGCCGCCAGGCGGCAGCTGGGCGAAACCCCGCCCGAGGTCCGCGCGTCGGCCCTGCGTCACGCGCTGGCCTTCGCCGGCGAGACGAAGACGCCCGCGGCGGCGCCCCGCGCATCGCGGCGACCGGTCGTACTGACGGCGGGGATCGCGCCCGTCGTGGAGCGGGCGCTGCGGCAGGCCGGCTACAGCGTGCGGCCTGTCGCGCTCACGCCGTTCGACGAGTCGGCCGCCGCGAAGGTGAACCACTTCGAGACCTACAACCGCACGCCCGCCAGCCAGCGCGTGGCCGACTTGGCGAAGGCCCTTCGAGCCAGCCCGGGCGCCGTGCTGGTCGCCGGGGGGGATGCGGCGCTGGCCGGGGCCCTCGCGGCGGCCATTGGACCGCCGCGGCTTGCGGTGCTGGATGTGGAAGGCTTCGAGACGAGCCGCGACGAGGACTTCCTGGCGCGGCTGTACATTCCGGGGCTGCGAAGGGCGGGCGACCTGCGGACCGCCTCGGAAATGGCGCCGGGCCGGCTCGTCATCCACAACGCCGGAGCCACCTTCGACGCCCCCGGCGCCCGCGTGCAGCAGGCGCCGCTCACGCCGCAGGAAATCGTGAAGCTCGTCCGACAGGCCCGGGAGCGGCGCTGACGACCGGAACAGAGAATCAGATCGTGCAGGTGGTGCAGGAGGTGCAGGAGGTGCCGAAGGCCTGCCGCGCCGTAGCCGCGCTCCGCGCGGCGAAGGGGGGTGCAGTGCTGATGGTGCCGGAAGTGCTGGTGCCGGGGGTGTCGCGCTGCACTCACTGCACTGGCACCCTCGACACCACCAGCACCAGCACCCTCGGCACGATCTGCACTTCCTGCACCTTCGGCACGACTCGGTCGGGGGAGATTCCTGCGCATGTCTCCCGTCTCTCGCCTGCCGCGCCGTGGTGCGAAGCGCCAAGGCGGGTTGAGTGCGCTCTCCTGATCCCCGATCCCCGATCCCTGATCCCTGATCCCTGATCTACAGGCGAACCAGTTCCGCGATCTTCACCGGCCGTTTGTCCTCGACGCTCTTCCGCGCGGCGATGCCGGTGAGGCACGCGAGCGCACCGGCGCGCGAGTCGGGCAGCCGCATGTAGTCGGGAACGTCCACCTTCCTGAAGATCTGGTCTCTCATCCGGTCGTCGCCGCCCCCGTGTCCTCCCTGGACGGCCGGCACCGGCACGATCCGCCGCTCGCCGAAGCTGCGCATCACCGCGATCTCGGTCTCGACCTCGGGCTTCCACGACTGGCGCTCGTAGTCCCGGACCTCGAGGCGTCCCTTCTCGCCGTTGAACGCCAGGCGGTAACCCTCGATCGGCAGGAACGCGTTGGTCGAGTACGTCATCGTCACGCCGTTCGAGTAGGTCACCAGCCCGTTCATCGAATCGTAGATGTCCACGTCCTCGCGGAACACGCAGCCGTCGCGGTGGTAGCCGTCCGCGTCCTCGCACCCGACGTAGAGCTTCATCCGGCGCTCGCTGGTCGTGATGTCGTAGTAGAAGCGGCAGGCCTTCTTGTGCGGGCACGCCCGGCAGGTCGTGGACCGCTGGGTGCCGTTCCGGCCGTACACGTGCAGGCTGCCGAAGGCGCGCACCTCGACGGGGTCGGCCCCGAGCCACCAGTTGATCAGGTCGAAATGGTGAGAAGCCTTGTGGACCCAGAGGGTGCCCCCCTTCGCCTTCAGCCGGTGCCAGCGGCGGAAGTAGTCGGCCCCGTGGTAGACGTCGAGGTACCAGTGGAAGTCCACCGAGTGGACGCGGCCGATCTCGCCCGACAGCAGGATCTCCTTGATCAGCTGGTGCTTCGGCGCGAAGCGGTAGTTGAAGGTGACGACGATCTTCCGGCCCGTGCGCTTCTCGGCGTCGAGCACCGCCTGGCACTGCTGCTCGTCGATCACCATCGGCTTCTCGGTCAGGACGTCGATGCCGCGCTCGAGCGCCTTCACGATGATGGGAGCGTGGTACGCGTCCACGGTGGTCACGACGAGCAGGTCGGGCTTGACGCGGTCGCACATCTCGTCGAGGTCGGTGAAGGTCGGGCACGACACGCCGATGAGGCTGGGCGCCAGCGCCGCGCGCTTCGGGTTGATGTCGCACACCCCGACGAACTCGAGCACGTCGCCGTACCGGCGGACGACGTCCGCCCCCCACATGCTCGTGCCGCGGTCGCCCGTGCCGATCATGGCGTAGCGGCGCTTGGCCTGCGCGGGCGACGCGAACAACCCGCCCGGCGCGGCCAGCGTGGCAACGGCGGCACTGCCCGCGGCCCGAACGAAGTCCCTGCGAGAAACGGATCGATCGAACGTCATCGTCAAACCTCCAGAAGACAGGCCTCCGTCTTCGGTCGCCAGGACGGTCAAGGCGACGCCGTAGGCGTTCCTACCCGCCGGTCGTCGCCCCGCCGTCCACCGTCACCGTGGTGCCGGTCATCCAGGACGATTCGTCCGAGGCAAGGAACAGCGCCGCATGCGCGACGTCCTCGGCCGTGCCCAGCCGCCTCAACACCGTCTTCCGCCCCGCTTCCGCCACCGCGTCGGCAGGATTCGGGAACGCGACGGCCGACGCCCAGATGAACGGCGTGTCCACCGGGCCGGGGCAGACGAGGTTGATCCGGATCTTCGGCCCGTAGTCGACCGCAACCTGGCGGACCAAACCGACCAGCGCCGCCTTGGACGCGCAGTAGGCCGCGTGGTTCGGGAACGCCTTGAACGCGGCGATCGATCCAATCACGACCGCCGAGCCGCCCCGCTCCTGCATCTGCGGCAGCGCCGCGCGCAACAGGTAGAACACCGCGTCCAGGTTGACCGCCAGCGTCTCGCGCCACGTGGCGACCGGCACACCCGTCACCGAACCGAGCCCCAGAACGCCCGCGCAGCTGACAACGGTGTCAACCCCGCCGAAGGAGGCCAGGCAGGTCTCCACCAGCCGGTCGCCGGTATCCGGACTCGTCGCATCGGCGGCGATGAACTCGGCACGTCCGCCGGCGGCACGAATCTCCTCGACCAGCGCGCGTCCTCGCCCGACGTCGCGGCCGTTGGCCAGGACCGCGGCCCCCTCCCGCGCGAACAGGAGGGCCGTCGCCCTGCCCATGCCGCTCGTGGCTCCCGTGACAATTGCGTGCTTCCCTGCCAATCGGCCCATCTGCCCTCCCAGTGCGGCCCGAGTGTACCGCAGGACGGGTTCAAAAGTCCGTGTCCGCCGTCCACTCCAGCCATTGCGCCCGCCGCAGCGCGAGCGCCTGCCCTTCGCCGATGCGGTACGTGCGCTGGTAGAACCGCAGCACCCACTCGTGAACGGCGAGGTCGGCGAACAGGCCGGGATGGGCCGCCTTGGCCATGATCAGGAGGTCGATCGGATACTCCAGGCGTCGCGCGCAGTTCATCGGGGTCCACGCCAGGGGGAAGACGCGGCGCTGCCGGACGGCGCGGAGCATGCGCAGCTCCCGGTAGTACGGCGCCTCGTACAACTTCTCGGGCGGGTGATAGCCGGCAGACGTCGGCAGGAAGATGACATCGGGATCGAGCGCCAGCAGCTGCTCGGCGTTCAGGAGGACGCGCGCACTTGCACCCTGGAACGCGTTCCTCGCGCCCGCAACCTGCTCCAGCATCCACGACTCGGCCGTCGCCTTCCCCCAGACGTACGCCGCGCCGCCCGAGTCGCGGGCCGTCGACGACAGGCCGAGGTAAAGGGCCCGCGGCCTGGCCGGCTCGGGGACCGCCGCCACCCGTGCGGCAATCTCGCGCTCGGCCTCGCCAAGCTCGCCGGCCAGGGCGGCCGCCTCCGCCTCCTTCCCGAACAACTTCCCGAGGATCATGATTTCGTCGCGGAGCGTCTCCAACCCCTGACCCCGGTAGTCGGTCGGCGAGCGCAGGAGAACGACCGGGATGCCGGCCGCCTCGAAAACGGCAGTCGTCCGGCCGACCACCTCCGTCGCGGTACCGAGCGTGCAGTCCCCCACGCGGAGAATCACCACCTCGGGGCGTGCCGCGGCGATCGTCTCGTAGCTGACGGCGGTGCCCGAGCCGCGGCTCGCGCACGGCAAGCCCGCGATCCAGGGATGCAGGGCGCGCATCGTGCCCATGCCGTCGTCGGAGCGGGCGGATCGAGACGAGCCCTGGAGACGGGGGTACGGCCACGTGCGCTGCTGGCTGGAGGAGCCGACGGCGACGAGCGTCTCGATGACGCCCAGGCGTGTCATCACCGATTCGACGAACCCGTCGTCGATCGTCGCAACGCGGGTCAACCTCGCGGGGACGCGCACCTCGAGCCCGCGCATGTCGGTGACCGCGCGCTGCGGCCCGCTGCCGGCGTCCGCGACGGCGCCACGCTCCGCCGCGCCGCACGCGGCTGCGAGTGTCACTGCCAGTAGAACAGCTGCGATGCGGCGCCGCTTACCCATCGGCGTCCGGGGGTGCCGGGAAAGGGACGTCCACCGGGACGATGACCGGTGGACCGTCCGCCTGCGCCACCGAGCATGCGCCGGGATAGAGCCGGTCGAGCGTGCCGGCATTCAGCACGTCGGCCGGCCGCCCCTGCGTCACCACCCCGCCGTCCTTCATCACGAGCACGCGGTCGCAGAACCACGCCACGTGATTCGGGTCGTGCGTGCAGCACATCACGGCGGCGCCGTCCGCGGCCAGTCTCCGGAGCACTCGCCAGATGTGCACCTGGTTGCGGAAGTCGAGGCCGGTGGTGGGTTCGTCGAGCAGGATCACCTTCGTCTGTTGCGCCACGGCTCGCGCGATCAGCACGAGCTGGCGCTGCCCGCCCGACAGTTGGTCGTAAGGGCGGGCCGCAAGGCCGCTCACGCCGACCCGCGCCATCGTCTCGGCCACGATCCGCCGGTCCTGCGCCGACGTGCGGCCGAGGAGCCCAAGGTGGGGCGTGCGTCCCAGCATGACGACGTCGGCGACCCGGAGGGAGAACGGCGGCCGGTGCTCCTGGGGACCGTAGGCGACGAGCCTGGCCCTGGCACGCGGTCGCATGGGCGCCAGGGCGCGGCCGTCGATCGAGAGCCGGCGGAAGCGGGCTGGCAGCAGCCCGAGGCAGCACCGGAAGAGCGTCGACTTGCCGCAGCCGTTCGGGCCGAACAGGGCGCAGACCTCCCCGGGACGGGCGTCGAACGAAACCCCGTGCAGTACGGGGATCGTGCCGTAGGAGAAATGGAGATCGCGCACCGAGAGCATGCGGCTATCCCGCGAGCGCCGCCGCGCGCTCCCTGACGAGGTACGCCAGGAACGGACCGCCGGCGAGCGCCGTGACGATGCCCACCGGGATCTCCGAGGCAGTCAGCGAGCGGGCGGCCGTGTCGCAGGCCAGGAGGAACAGCGCGCCGAGCACCATCGACACCGGCACCACCAGGCGGTTGTCCGACCCCACCATCATGCGGGCGGCGTGGGGGATCATGAGGCCCACCCACGGCACGATGCCGGCGACCGAGACGCTGACCGCCGTCGCCACGGTCGCGGCGGCGAGAAGCACCCGCCTCGCCCGACGAGGCTCGATCCCCAGGCTCTGCGCCTCCGGGTCGCCCATCGCGAGGACGTTGAGGGTCCATCCTCCCGCGGCCATCACGCCGCCCGACAGGGCGACGGCCGCGCCGGCGATCCAGGCATCGCGCCAGGAGGCGAAGTAGAACCCGCCCATCAGCCAGAACACGATGTCGCGCAGGGCCGCGTCGTCGGCCAGGTATTTCAGGATCGACACCCCGGCCACGAACATCGAGCCCACGATCACCCCGGACAGGACCAGGACCACGATCGGCGCGCCCGATCGGCGGGACATCGCGTGCACGAGCCCGACGGCCGCGAGCGCCCCGGCAAACGCCGCCACCTGGACCGACATCGGGAACGCGGGCACGACCACGCCGAGCGCGGCGCCGAATGCCGCGCCCGACGACACGCCGAGGATGTACGGCTCGACCAGCGGGTTGCGGAATGACGCCTGGAAGACGGCACCCGAGGCCGCCAGCGCCGCCCCCACGATCATGGCCAGCAGCACGCGCGGCATCCGCAGCTGCCAGATGATGGCCGCGGTGACACGCGAATCCGCGGGGCCAGCTGCGGCCGGCTCGCCGCCTGCGAGCACGCGAAACAGGTCGGTCAGGGAGATTGGGTAGGTCCCCGATGAGAGCGCCGCCAGGACGGCTGCCGTCAGGCCCGCCAGCAGGACCGCGAGCGTCCAGGCGCGGCGTTTGCCGGAACGATCGGGGAGCACCTGGAGGACGGTGGGAGTCAGCATCGAGAACCGCGATCGTAGCACGACATGTACATTCGTGCTACGCGAGTACCCGCCGTGGCGCCTGGCGCCTACGGGGTGCGCGGACTGGTCAGCGTCAGGCGTCCGTGCTTGACCCCCTTCATGCTGATCAGGGCGTCCGCCACCTGGCGCACGTCCCCGGCCCGCCCCCGGACCACGACGACCTCGAGGCAGTGATCGTGGTCGAGGTGGACGTGGAGCGTGGAGAGGATCGCGTGGTGATGCTCGTGCTGCAGCGAGTTGAGCCGATCGCTGAGTCTGCGCTGCCGGTGGTCGTAAACCAGCGTCACGGTCCCGACAACCGGCGCCCGGTCGCCGGCCGCTGCCTGGTTGATGAGCGCATCCCGGATCAGGTCCCGAAACGCCTCGGACCGGCTCGCGTAGCCGCGGTCCTCGATGAGCCGATCGAAGCTGGCCAGCAGGTCGGCGTCGATGGCGACGCCGATCCGGGTGAGTGTGCCCATGGACTCCTCGCGGAAGAGGTACTGGAAGCCTGCAGCACCCGGCCGGCTCAGGGCTGAGCGCGGCGAGATGGTATCGACGCGACGGCCGGCTGGCCGCCAGGGATTTGCCCGGCTCGCCGCCCGGCCGCCGAGTCGGAGATCAGCTGCAGCAGCCGCCGCATGCGCGTTTCTTCCTTCTTGGCGCTCACGACCCACCAGGTGACGGCCCGGCGGTAGGAGGGCGGCTGTGCCGAGAAAAAGGCCCAGGCCGTGGGGTTGGCTTTGAAGGTCCGCTCGTACGCGCGCGGCAGCCGTGCGCCCTGCTGTTCGAAGGAGTAGCGCCCCGTCTTGTCGTCCGACCGGCGCTCGAAGGCCTCGATACCCGTCGGCCGCATCCGTCCCTCGGCCAACAGCTCCTGCACGCGCTTCACGTTGCCCCGGCTCCAGGTGCTGCCCTTCCTACGCGGCGTGAACCGTTGCGCGTAGCTCTCGTCGTCAATGCTGCGCAACACGCCGTCAATCCAGCCGAAGCACAACGCCTCGTCGAGGGCCTGGCGATACACCATCCCACCCTTGCCGGACTTCACCTTGTAGAACCCGACCCACAGCTCCTTTTCGGTGGCGTGGTGCTTCTCCAGCCATCGCCGGAATGCCGCGGGTGTCTCGAAGAATGTGGGTCTCGTCGGCGTCATCGAAGCCTCGCAGAGCGAGTATTGCACAGGGCCTCTTCCGCCTGCGAGAGGTGCCGGTGCTGGTGCGTCGCGAGGATCGACAGCGCCGCGAAAAGGTTGTACCTCACACGGCGATCGAAGGGGCTCACGAGCCGGACCGCCGAGATGGGAAGGCCGTCGGCCGCCCTGACCCACCGGACCTGCTCGTCCTGCAGGCGATCGAACTCCTGCACCGCCTCCTCCCGCGAACCAGCATCGCCAGGCACGAAGGCCGCCGCCGTCTTCGTCTTGAACCGGCCGGGCCTCGACAGCGCCCGCCAGAGCAGCCCCCCAATCAGTCCCCGCGAGTAGCGACGCGGTGCGGGGCCCTTGGGCAACCGCCGGGCCTCGTCCAGCGCCTTCTCCACGAGCGGCCGGAAGGCGACGGTCGTCAGGTTCAGGTGGGCGATGCACTCCCCCACCGACCAGGCTTCGGGCCCCGGGCGCCTGCCCCACTCGTCTGCCGCGATCGCGTCGGCCAGCCGGTGCACGCGGTCGGAACCCTCGCGGAACTCTGCGACGATGGCTTCGAGTTGCGGATGCATGGTGCCCTGGTCAGGTTAGCACGCGAGAGTGATACGCCGGATCGACCGTGGCCATTGGGCGTTACACTCGGGAGCGGGTCCACATGACTAAAGCCGCGCCCCTCGAGGAAGCCATCGACAGGCTGTACGCGCTGCCGCTGGACGAGTTCGTCGCCGCGCGAAACGAGCTCGCGAAGCAGTTGGGCGGCGATGACCGGAAGACGATTCGCGCGCTCTCGAAGCCGAGCGCCGTCGCCTGGGCGCTGAACCAGCTCTACTGGTCGGTGCGGCCCGTCTTCGATCGGCTGGTGGCCGCAGCCGTCACGCTGCGGGAGACGCAGGCCAGCAGCCTCCTGGGCAAGCGGGCCGACGTGCGAGGGGCGGACGCCGCACACCGGGAAGCGCTGCACGCGGCCGTGCGGGAGGCGGCCCGCATCCTCGAGCGAGCCGGGCACGACGCCGGCCCCGACGCACTCCGATCGCTGACGGCCGCGCTCGAAGCCCTGCCGTGGGAGGAACGGCCGGGACGCCTTGTCCGTCCTCCCGGACCTGCCGGATTCGCGGCTTTCGCCGGGATGCCGATCGCCCCCTCCGACGTTCGCGAGACCGCGCCGGCCGCCGGGATGCCGCCATCGCCCACACCCGCTGCGGAACGGCCGGCCAGGCCCGAACGTGGACGCCCACCGGTCGAGCGGACGAAGGAACGGAAGCGGGGAGCACCAGGCCAGAAGCCCGAAAAGCGCCAGGAGGAAGAAGAGGAACGGGCGCGCGCTCACCGGGAACGCGCCGAGCGGCAGCGCGAGGCGGTCGAGGCACCCCGCCGCGAAGCAGCAGCGGCAGGCGAACGGGTTCGGGCGGCCGAAACGCTGCTGGCGCAGGCCCTGAACGACGAGCACGCCGCGCGCGAGCGGCTCGAAGAAGCACGCCGCCTCGTCAAGGACGCCGAGAAGACCCGCCGCGACGCCGAGCGCGAGGCTGCCGCCGCACAGGCCGCGGTGCGCAAGGCCGAGGCGCGGCTGCGCCCTGGGTCCTGAGCGTGGTGCCGTCGCCGGCCAGGAAAAAGCATCGCGAAGAGAGCGAACTCAGGCGGCGGGCATCTCGTCTACTGGAGAGGGCACCCACCCGTCACAACCGAGCACGAGGAGGCGTCGATGTTCGAACCCTACTCCCTCGTCCTGTACGTCCACGTCCTGTCGGCCATCGCGCTGGTCGGTCACTCGATCGGCGCGCCGCTCGAGCGGGCCGCGATCCGCGAGGCGGCGACGCTCGGCGACCTGAGGCGCTGGATCGCGTTCGCCGGCCGGTCGGCCCGGTGGAATCCGGCCGTCGCGCTGGTCCTGCTGGCCTCGGGCATCTACCTGGGATCGGCCGGCTGGTGGGAGCAGGCCTGGTTCCACGTGTCGCTGGCGGGCTGGTTCGTCAACGTGTTCCTGGCCGCGTTCGCCGTCGGGCGTACGGCGGGCGCGACGATGGCAGCCGCGGTGAAGGCCGGCGAGGGGCCGGTTCCTCCACAGGTCGATGCGCTCCGGCACTCGAACGCCTGGGCGCTTGGCATGCAGTCGCTCCTCGCCAACGACCTGGCGGTGCTCTTCATCATGATGAACAAGCCAGGGCTGCTCGGGTCGCTCGCCGCCGTGGCGGTGGCCAACGTCGTGTTCCTGGCGCCGTCCCTGGTCAAGGCTCGAACCGGCTCGGGGACCCGGCACCTTTCTCCCGCGGGACTGTAGGCCCGGACCTCGGACGCCGCCGTATCGGGTGGCGTGCTCGTCGCGCCGGGAAGTGGATCGCCAAGGTAGTGATACGATCCAGGGTTGACTTGCCCCCCGCTCGCGTCCCCCTGAGCAGTCATGTCACTACTTTCCCGCGCATCCCCCTGCGCACGAGGCACGCATGCCCACGACGACCGACAACCTGAAGGAAGCCTTTGCCGGCGAGAGCCAGGCGTACCAGAAATACGTGAGCTTCGCGGCGCGCGCTGAGAAGGACGGGTTCCCGAACGTCGCGCGCCTCTTCCGCACCACCGCCGAAGCCGAGCGGATCCACGCGGACGGACACCTGAAGGCCCTGGACGGGATTGGCTCGACGGCCGACAACCTGCGCGCCGCCATCGCCGGCGAGACGCACGAGGCGACGGAGATGTATCCGCCGATGCTGCAGCAGGCGGAGGCCGAGGGACACCGCGCACGCCGGATGTTCAAGTACGCGGTGCAGGCCGAGACCACCCACGCGGAGTTGTACAAGCGCGCGCTCGAGGCGGTGGCGAGCGGCAACGACCTCGCCGAGAGCCGCTTCTACCTCTGCCCTACGTGCGGCCACATCGAGTTCGGCCGGCCGCCCGAGACCTGCCCGATCTGCGGCCTGAAGGGCCCGGCGTTCGTCCAGGTATAGGGGCACGGCTTGCCAGGGGCGGGGAGTGCCTGCCCCGTCCCTGCGCCTGCCGCCCGAATGGACCTCGCGGGATTGCCCCCGGAAAGCGAGCGCAACCCTTGAAGAAGCACCTCTCCGCCGTTCTGGCCCTCGTGGCACTGGCGGTCGGCGTGACGGCCGCCAGCCAGCGCCAGGGATTCTTCTTCATCCAGCTGAGCGACCCTCAGTTCGGGTTCTTCGCGGGAGACACCGACTTCGCGCAGGAGACGGCAAACCTCGAGTTCGCCATCGCGACCGCGAACCGCCTTCGCCCGGCGTTCGTCGTCATCACCGGCGATCTCGTGAACAAGGCGGGGGACGCGGCGCAGCTGGCCGAGTACCGGCGGATCACCGGGACGCTCGACCGGTCGATTCCCCTGTACCACGTCGCCGGCAACCACGATGTCGGAAACGTGCCAACGCCCGAAAGCCTGGCGGCCTACCGGAAGGCCCTGGGCCCCGATCGTTACACCTTCCGTCACGAGGGCTTCGTCGGGATCGTGATCAACTCCGTCCTCTTCGCGGCTCCCCAGGGTGCGCCCGGCGAGGCAAAGGCACAGGAAGCCTGGCTGGAGGCGGAGCTGCGGCGGGCGAGCCAGGAGGGAGCGCGGCACGTGGTCGTGTTCTCGCACCATCCCCTCTTCATCGCCGACGCCAGCGAACCTGACACCTACGACAACATCCCGCGGGAGCGCCGGGCCCGGCTGCTCGAGCGGTTCACCGCGAACGGCGTCCGCTTCGTCTTCGCGGGCCACCACCACCGGAACGCCCTGGCCCGGGCGGGGACACTCGAGATGGTGACGACGGGACCAATCGGCAGGCCGCTCGGCGAGGGGGTGTCGGGCATGCGGGTCGTGACCGTCACCCAGACGGCGATCGCGCATCGCTACTACCACCTGGGCGAGCTCCCGACAAGGATCGCCCTTGCGCAGTAGCCGCTGAATCCGGCAAGCCCCGGCTACTTCCTGCGCTTCGCGGGCCTGGCGCGCACCTCCTCGACCGCCCGCGCAACGCGTCGCGCTCGCGTCTCGGGCGATTTCGCCCTTTCCACCGCCTCGGCGTACTCGCGCTGATGCGTGTAGCTCAGTTCCTGCCAGCGATCCCACGCGGGCGGCGCCGCCTTCAGCGCCTTCACCAGGTCGGCGGGCGGCTTCACCTCCCGCTTCTCGGGGTCCAGCTCGAGCCGCACCTCGAGCGTCTCGCCGCCCTGCAGGCCGGCGGCCTCCCGGTGGCTGGTTCGCAGCGGGACGAAGGGGGCCCCGCCCATCGCCGCGATCGTGCTCTTGAAGGTGTAGCCGTTCAACGTCACCTTCACTGGCGCCCGCACCTTGCCGAAGACCGGCTTCGGATCGAAGGTGAGCGGGATGGCGCACATCGCCCCGTTGCGCAGGATCGTGGTCTTGAAGGTCTTGGAGATCACGTCGCCCTCCCATCCATCAGGCGCTCGAGCTCGGGCAGCACCGCGCCGGCCGGTCCCCGAAGCACGATGTGCGCCTCGCCGCTCAGGGGCGTCTCCTGGGGATTGATTTCCACCACCACTGCGCCGGCCTCACGGGCCGTGCCCGGCAGGGCGGCCGCCGGGTAGACGACCGCCGAGGTGCCGACGACCAGGAGGACCGTGGCGGCGCGGACGGCGTAGATGGCCGCCTCGAGGGTCTCGGGATCGAGAGGCTCGCCGAACCACACCACGTCGGGCCGCATCGCCCCGCCGCACGGGCAGTGCGGCACCTTCTCGGCCTGGGCACCGGCCTCGAGCGCCCTGGTTTCAGCCTCGCTGAACCGGTGCGCCGGGTGCGTGAAGCAGCGGACGCGCCAGATGTTGCCGTGCAGTTCGATCACCCGGCGGCTGCCCGCCTTCTGGTGCAGGCCGTCGATGTTCTGCGTGACAACGGAAAACGCCTCGAAGCGCGGTTCGAGGCGCGCGAGCGTAAGGTGTGCCGGGTTCGGGGCCACCGCCCCCATGCGCTCGCGGCGCATCCGGTACCAATCCCAGACCAGCGACGGATCGCGCTCGAACGCCTCCGGTGTTGCCAGGTCCTCGGCGCGCACGTTCCGCCACAGCCCCTCGGCGCCGCGGAACGTCGGCAGGCCGCTCTCCACCGAGATCCCGGCACCGCTCAGCACCGACACGTTCCTCGCCGTCGAGAGCAGGCGTGCGACCTCCCTCATGGCATCGGCATCAAGCGACACGTCCCCTCTCCGTGCCTGCCCGCCCGGAGGCCGCGGGGCTCCGGCCAAGCGAGGCGAAAGCCTATCTTTACCTGCGCAGCTGCCGGTCGGCGAAGTCGAGATACTGCTCCCAGTCGTACGCGGTGATGTCGTGCGGGCCCGTGCGCACGTGATAGCGCACGCGCTCGCCCACCGGCTGGTTCGGGGCCGGCATCGTGCTGCTGCCGATCCCCTTGTGGCCGAGCAGCTCGTAGACCTCGCTCGCCGCCACTGCGGCCAGGAACTCTCCCTTCGGGTCGGCCCACTGGTCTTCCTCGGCACTGGCGACGTACACCGGCCGCGGCGCAATGAGCGCGAGCAGCATGTGCGCGTCGAACGGCATCTCGTCCTCGCGATCGCTGTACTGGCGGTAGTTGCCGCAGAACCAGTGCGGAAAGCGCCGGTTCAAATCCGCGACCGTCTCCCCGAACCGCCGGCGGCTGATCGCCGCGCCCCCTTCGCCCGAGTTGTTCGAGATCACCATCGCGATGCGAGGGTCGGTGGCGCCGGCCCAGAGCGCCGTCTTGCCGAGCCGCGAATGGCCGACCACGGCAATGCGCGACCGATCGACGTCCTTGTCGGTGACCAGGTAATCGACGCCACGGCTCAGGCCCCACGCCCAGGCCGCGATGGCGCCCCATTCGGCGTCGCCGGGCGCCTGCCGGCCGGGCGCGAGGAACGCCGCCCGGATTCCGTGCCCGATGGAGCCGTCGAAGTCGGGCTCGATGTCGCCGTAGTACATCGTGGCCAGGCCGTACCCCCGCGCCAGGAGCTTCTCAACCTGCCAGCGCGAGGCCGCCGCGCCGCGCGAAGCCTCGGTCGCGGGCTGCAGCGACACCTCCTTCGACGGCTCGCTGCGCGCCCAGGCCCCAGCCAGAGGTGCCCGGGAATCCGCGACCACGGTCTGGTTCGGGGCAAAGCCAAGTCCCAGGAAGACTGGAACCGGCCGCGGCACGCCGGCCGGCAGGTAAAGCTGAAGCCGCAGGGACTTCCCCTTCACACCAATCGCGACGTCCTTCCGGATGGCGCTGCCGTTCAACGCGGCCCGGTCCACGCCGACGACTTCGAAGGTCATGTCCTCGGGCGGCCGTGATGCCCGGCCGAACATCTGTGTCTCGAGCAGCGCCGAGATCTCCTGGCGCCGCGCCTCCCAGGCACCCTCGTCCCTCACGGGTCGGCCGTCGTCGCTCATCACCAACAGCGGCGGCAGCGTGTAGTGCGGAACCTTCGCCTCGTCGTAGTTGGCGGGTGGCGCCTGTTGCAGCGCCGCGGCGGCCACGATCATCGCGATGAAGGTCGGCATCATGAGACCGCTACTCCTCTTCAACAGCGTGCCCGGCGGGCAGGCGGGCTGGCCGGGCCGACCGCCAGGTGGTTGCGCTCAGGATGATAACGCCGCCGAGGACGGCCACCCAGCCGGGCCGCTCCCCGTGCGCCAGCCAGGCCCAGAACGGGCTGAGAGCCGGCTCGAGGAGCAGCAGCAGCGACGCCTCCATCGCCCGAAGCTTCCCCAGCCCGCGCGTGAGGAACACGTAGGCCAGCCCCACCTGGGCCACACCCAGGTAGACGAGCACCAGCCAGTCGGCCGGGACCGAGGCCCTGACGGGCAGCGCCAGGGGCAGACACGCGACGCAGGCGATGATGTTGCCGCACACCGACGCCGAAGCGCCCGTGAAGCTCGCGCCCTTGGCCGCCTCGCGCCCCGCCCAGCGCAGTCCCGCCAGCGTCAGCGCCCACAGGAACCCGCTGGCGGCGCCGACCACGTTGCCCCAGAAGGTGTCGGGAGCGGTGGCCGAGGGTCCCGGTGTTCCGAGCATGAGCAGCAGGATGCCCAGGAAGAGCACTGCGAGGAACGGCGCGTCGCTGCGGCGCGAGCGCTCGCCGAGCAGCAGCGGCCCAAAGAGGATCAGCCAGAACGGGGCGGCCGCCTGGAGGAAGACGGCGCTGGCCGCGGTGGTCATCCGGTTGGCGAGCACGAAGGTGATGAACGTGCCGGCCTGCACGACGCCAACGGCCAGGGCCCGCCACGACAGGCGGCGGGCCTCGGGCACCAGCAGGAGCAGCGTAAGGGTGGCAATTCCCGCCCGGAAGCTGGCCACCTGCCACGGGGTCAGCGTCACGGCCTTGATGGCGGCGCCTCCCGTGGAGAACAGGATGGCCGCCATCAACACCTGGAATCGTGAGAGGTTCATGAGAACGGCGTCAGCGGAGCGTGAAGGACGCCGACTTCACGTCGCGCGAGTTGCCGCCCACCATCACCGTGAAGGTGCCGGGCTCGGCCTCCCAGCGGCCGCGGGCCGTGTAGAACGCCAGGTCCGCGGGCGTCAGCGTGAAGCTCACCTCGCGCGACTCGCCTGGGGCAAGCTCCACCGGTTGAAACCCCTTCAGTTCCTTGACCGGCCGCGTCACGCTGCCCACCAGGTCGCGGACGTACAGCTGCACGACCTCCGTGCCCCGCCGCGAGCCGGTGTTCGTCACCCTGACGCGCACGTGCAGTGCTCCGTCCGCACCGATCTCCGTCGCGCTCAGGACCGGGTCGGAGCAGGCAAACGTCGTGTAGCCAAGGCCGAACCCGAACGGGAACAACGCATCGTTGGGAACGTCGGTGAAGTGCGACCAGGTGACGGTGTCCTGCGGGCCCGGGCGGCCGGTGTTCTTGTGCGCGTAATACAGCGGCAACTGTCCCACGTGCCGCGGGAACGACACCGGCAGCCTGCCGCTCGGGCTGAAGTCGCCGAACAGGACGTCGGCAATCGCGTGGCCCGACTGCGATCCGAGCAGCCAGGTCTCGACCAGCGCCGGAACAGCCTCGACGACGTGGGGGATCGCGAGCGGCCGGCCGTTGCTCAGCACGACCACCACCTTCGGGTTCGCGGCCACCACCGCCCGCAGCAGCTCGCCCTGCAGCCCCTTGAGGCCGATGTCGGCCTGGCTCCGCCCCTCTCCCGACTGGAACGCGTCCTCGCCGACGGCCAGCAGCACCACCTCGGCCTTCCTGGCCGCCTCCACGGCCGCCGGGATGCCCGAGCGGTCGGTCGTGTTGTACGCCACGGGTGCCAGGAAGCTGCGCGGGCCCGTCACCAGCTTCACGCCCTCGGCGTGCAGTACCTCGGTGGCCGGCGAGACCGCCGCCTTCACACCTTCGAGCAGCGAGACGGCCGAGTTGGCGGCCCCCTGGCCCCGCCAGTTCCCCAGCGGCGTGTCCTTGTCGGCGGCAAACGGCCCGATCACCGCGATCGACTTCAGGTCCTTCCTGAGCGGCAGCAGCCCGCCTTCGTTCTTCAGCAGCACTATCGAGCGGCGTGCCACGTCGCGGGCCGCCTCGAGGAGGGCCGGCGTCAGCGTGGCCGCCGTCTCCCGCTCCGGGTCGGAGGATCGGAACGGGTCG